>DATCEJ010000343.1:0-7835 GCA_036510135.1 Roseiarcus sp.
CTCGATCGAGGCGCGGTGCTCGATGAGCGACTCGACCCCGCCAAGCGAGGTCGCTCGCTTCCAAACGCGAACCCGGGCGGCGGTCGCGATCGCTGCATCCGCGCCGTCGCGCACGCGGATCGACAGCATGCCCCCAAAGCCGCCCTGCATCTGACGGCGCGCAACGTCGTGGCCCTGATGATGCGGGAGTCCCGGATAGAGCACCGTCGAGACAGAAGCATGATTGGAGAGGCGGTTCGCTAGCTCCATCGCGTTCGCCGCCGCCGCCCGCACGCGCATGTCGAGCGTTCGTAATCCCCGAATCAAGAGAAACGCCTCGAACGGATGCAGGATCATTCCGTGCGACTGGCGAATCGTCCGCGCCCGCGCGCAAAGGGCGTCGTCCTGCGCGAAGCAGAGCGCTCCCGCCAGAACGTCGGAATGCCCGTTGAGGTATTTGGTCGCCGAATGCATCACCACATCGGCGCCCAGCGCGATCGGTCGTGTGAAAACGGGCGTCGCGCAGGTTGAGTCCACCGCGAGAACGGCGCCGGCCGCATGAGCCGCGCGCGCCGCGCCTTCGATGTCGCTCACGCCCCATAGCGGATTGCTTGGCGTCTCGAGCCACACGAGCTTTGTCGCCCCCGGCTTCAGCGCCCCGGCAAGCGCCTGCAAATCCTCGGCGTCAACGAAATCGACGCTGAGCCCGAAGGCCGGCGCTTCATTGATGAGCCAGGCGCGGAGCGCCCAATACATGCCCCTGGGCGCGACCACATGGGCGCCCGGTCCAAGGCCCAAGAAAAGCGCGATCGCCGCCGACATGCCGGATCCGAAGACGAGCGTCATGGCTGCGCCTTCGAGCGCCCCGATGACGGCCTCGGCCTGGCGCACGGTTTCGTTGTCGGGACGGCCGTACACATTGCCGCTGCGATAAAGGTTGTCGGGATCGCGCTCGAAGGTCGTGGCGAGATGAATCGGCGGCACGATCGCGCGAGTGCTCTCGTCGATGGTCCCCAAGGCCTGAGCGGCCAGGGTGCGCGGGCTCAAAGGAGGCTGTTTGCTCATAGCGCGAGACCCCGAAGCAGCTTCGGCGCGCCGCCGCCGGCGCCGCCCGCTTCCGCGATCAGCATGTCCTTGAGAATAGGCGCGCGATCAACGATGCGAAGGCCTAGATCGCGCACGAATCGCACAGGGGCAAGATCGTTGGAAAAGAGCCGATTGAGCGCGTCGAGGCCGAGGCCGCTGGCCGCGACGTCAAAGCGACGCTGACGCTGGTAGGCTGCGAGCGGCCCGGGCGCGCCAGGATCAAGGCCGAGCCGCATCTCGCCAACGATCGTCTCGGCGAGCGCGGCAACGTCGCGCAAGCCGAGGTTGAGGCCCTGCCCCGCCACGGGATGGACGACATGGGCCGCGTCGCCGACGAGCGCGAGCCGCCCGGCGACGAAGCGCCGCGCGATCTGAAGGCGAAACGGAAAGGCTTCGACGCGCGAGGCAAAGCGGATCGCGCCCAGTCTCGGCGTGAAGCGGTATTCAAGCTGGCGCGTCAGATCGTCGGAGTCGAGCGCAAGCAGCGCCTCGGCGTCGGCGCGACGCTCGTTCCAGACGATGCTCGACTGGCGACCCGGCAGCGGGAGCAAAGCGAATGGGCCGGCAGGCAGGAAATGCTGCTCCGCCCTGCCTTCATGATCGCGCTCGTGTGCGACCGTCGCGACAATGCCGGCCTGGTCATAGTCCCAACCGATGGTCTGAATTTCCGCGAGCTGGGCAAGTTTCGAGCGCGCGCCGTCGGCGGCGACCGCGAGGCGCGCGCGCAGCACGCGCCCGTCGGATAGTCCAAGCTCGCCGACATGCTTGCCCGAAGCCCAACGCGCAACGGACCCGATGACGCGCTGAACCCCGAGCCGATCGCAGAGCGCCGAGAGCGCGCCGACGACCTCGTCGTTGAACGCCATATGGGCGAGCGCCTGGTCTTTTGCCGCGAAATTGAGATGAGCCAAGCGGACGGCGTCGCGCACCTCGCCGTCCATGATCGCCATCGACAGGATCGGTTGCGCTTTTGGCTCGATTGCCGCCCACGCGCCGATCTGTTCGAGCAGGCGCCGCGGCCCATCGGCGATCGCGACCGTGCGCAAGGGACTTGCGCCTGGCCCGGCCGGCGCCTTCGGATCGACGACGGCGACGGTCGCCCCTTGCGCCATCGCCTGCTTGATCGCGGCGGCGAGCGCCAACCCCGACGCACCGCCGCCGGCGATCACGACGTCGAAGATGGGAGCGGACTCGGGCAAATGCGGACGCCTCCTTCCGGCCCATTATCGGACGGACGGCAAGTCCATACCGGCTCTTGGGCCGCCGCGCCATTAACGAGTCCGGATTCCATGTTTTCAAGGCGTTGCGGCGCGATTAGCGAGTCACCCTGCGGCTCATTGAGGACGGCCGCCGCTGGGCGTTGCGCCAAACAATTTTACAGATTATGATAGTTTATTAATGTCCTTTGACATGAATATTCGTGCGCGTGACGCTCGATCAGTTGGACGAACGCGTCGCCTCGAAGGGCAGACAACGATGGCCGCCAAGGGCCGTTCGTAATGCGCCGCCGCGCGAGCTTGGTCCGAACTGACATTCTGATGCTTGCCGCCTTCGCCGGACCTGGTCTTGCCGGCGGCCGGTTTCCCGCGCCCATTTGACGTGCGGTCGTCCAGGGACCATCTGTTCCGTCATGGCTGACGTCTCTTTTCCCGCCGCATTCGGGGCGGGTCTCCTTTCCTTTGTTTCGCCGTGCGTGTTGCCGCTCGCGGCGCCATATCTTTGCTTTCTCGCGGGCGCGAGCGTCGAAGCGCTGGCCGACGAGAGCGAAACGAAGGCCAGGCGCGACATTCTCATTACTGCGGTCCTGTTCGTGGCCGGCTTCTCGACGGTATTTGTCGGCCTCGGCGCGACGGCGTCGGCGTTGGGATCGGTGCTGCGTCAATGGAGCCACGCGCTCTCGATCGCGGCCGGTATTGGCGTGATCGTGATGGGCCTGCATTTTCTCGGGCTGTTCAAAATCGGCGCGATGCTGCGCGAGAAGCGCCTCGAGCTCGAGAAACCGGCGGGCTTGTGGAGCGCCTATCCGATGGGTTTCGCCTTCGCGCTCGGCTGGACCCCCTGCATCGGTCCGATCCTGGCGACCATTCTCGCGGTCGCCGGCAGCAGGGATACGGTCGCCAGCGGCGCGGCGCTGCTCGCCGTCTACAGCCTCGGCCTCGGTCTGCCGTTCATTGCCGCCGCCGCCGCGATCGGCCCGTTCATCCGCGCCTCGCGCCATCTGCGCTCACAGTTCGGCAGAATCGAGAAGGCCGTCGGCGTCCTCCTGGTCGCAACCGGCGTCGCGTTTCTGACCGGCGGTTTCCAGAGCATGTCGCTGTGGCTGATCGAGACGTTTCCGCAGTTCGGTCAGATCGGGTGACGAAAAAAGAAACCCGCCGGCGAGGGCGGGTTTCTCATGTCAGGATGATGCAAAGCCGCTAGGCGGTGAGCGCCCAGCGGGGCAATGGATCAGGAGCCGATCTGCTCGTAGCTGATCTTGCCGTCGGCGCCTTTCTTCCAGACGTACCAAACATAGTCGATGCTGGTGCGGTCGCCCTTCTTATCGAAAGAAATGTCGCCGATGACCGTGTGGAAGATCATGCCGGAATGCATGGCTTCCGCAACCTTCTTCGGATCGAGCGACTTCGCCTTCTCAGCCGCCTGCTTCATGATCTGGACGGCGGCGTAGGAATAGAGCGTGTAGGCTTCCGGATCGAAGTTCTTCGCTTTGAACTCGGCGACCACGTCCTTGGCGCTGGGGTTCTTGCGCGGGTCAGGACCGAAGGACATCAGCGTGCCTTCGACGCCGGGGCCGCCGATCTGCGAGAATTCGTCGCTGGTGATGCCGTCGCCGGAGATCATGACCGTCTTCATGCCCTGGTCGCGCATCTGGCGGACGATGAGGCCGCCTTCGGTCTGCAGGCCGCCCCACATCAGATAGTCGGCGCCCGATGCCTTGACCTTGGAGACGATGGCCGAATAGTCTTTCTCACCGGTGTTCACGCCTTCATACAGCACTTCCTTGATGCCGAACTTGTGCATGTTGTCGAGCGCGGCGTCGGCAAGCCCTTTGCCATAGGTCGTCTTGTCATGAATGACGGCGATCTTCTTGCCCTTGAGCTTGTCACGCGCGAACTCTGCCCACAGCATGCCCTGCTGGTCGTCGCGCCCGCAGTCGCGGAAGGTGTTCCAGTAGCCGCGTTCGGTGACCTTCGGGTTGGTGGCCGAAGGCGAGATCATCAGGATGCCGTTCTCCTTGTAGACGTCGGAAGCCGGAATCGTCACGCCCGAGTTGAAGTGGCCGACCACGAACTTGACGCCGTCGCCGACGAACTTGTTGGCGACCGACACGCCCTGCTTGGGATCGGACACGTCGTCGCCCTGCTCGAGGGTGATCTGCTGGCCGAGAATGCCGCCGGCCTTGTTGATGTCGTCGACCGCCTGTTGGCTGCCCCGCACAAGCTGCGCGCCGAAGGCGGCGTTCGGCCCGGTGATCGGTCCGGCGACAGCCATTTTGATCTGCGCGTTTGCAGCGCCCGAGAACGCCAGAGCCGCGGCGAGCGCGACTCCGGACAACCAATGTTTAGTCATTCAACTACTCCCATGAGTTTGCGAGCGCCCGGCCCTCCCTGGCGCCCGTTTGGCAGAAGACCTTCCACCTTGAAGGCCGATACTTTCCTGTTTTTGGACAAGAGTCACCTTAAAAAACACTAACGTTTATCCATTTAAGGGGCGCTCGTTCAGCCATCTCCTTTGGCGCGCCAGTTCAGTCCCGAACTGTCATAAGCCCAGGAATATTGGGTCGCCATCTGAGTTGCGCGCATGGCGCGATAGCCGAGCGCGCCGACCACGATCATCCAGATCAAGGCGCTTATGAAGAGGGCGGGCGAGAGCAGCGGTTCAGCGTAAAGCGCGTAATGAAGAAAGCGCACGGCCGCAGCGAGAAAGACCATATAGGGCGCAAGGGTCGCGAGCGGCCTCCAAGTCTTGGCGACGGCCCTTCCGGTCGCCCAGGCGCCAGCCCCGCCCAGCACCAGGGTGATGAGGATAAAGGTGAACAGGCCATAGGGCGTATCCGACCACAGGATTTCCCCCATCAATGACCTCCCTCGAGATAGGCCGCGCGGACCTCGGGGCGCGCCAGCAACTCGGCGCCGCCGCCTTGCATCGTGATCGCGCCGTTGACCATTACGTAGCCGCGATGGGCCAGTTTCAGCGCATGAAAGGCGTTCTGCTCAACGAGGAAGACGGTCAGGCCTTCGATCTTGTTCAGTTCGGCGATCACTTCAAAGATCTGTTTGACCACGAGCGGCGCAAGTCCAAGCGAAGGCTCGTCGAGAAGCAGCAACCGAGGCCGGCTCATGAGCGCGCGCGCGATCGCCAGCATCTGCTGCTCGCCGCCCGACAGCGTTCCCCCGCGCTGCGGCGCGCGCTCCTTCAGCCGCGGAAACAGCGCGAACATCCGTTTAAGATCTTCATCGAAATGGGCGAAATTGTTGATCGAGGCGCCCATCTGCAGGTTCTCGAACACGGTCATGCGCGGGAAGATGCGTCGCCCTTCTGGCGATTGGGCGATCGACAGGCGCGCGATCATGTGCGTCGGCAGGTTGGTGATGTCGTGGCCGTCGAACGTGATCTGGCCGTGGCGCGCGCGCGGCGCGCCGAAGATCGTCATCATCGTCGTCGACTTGCCAGCCCCGTTGGCCCCGATCAGGGTGACGATTTCACCCTTGTTGACGTCGATGTCGACGCCTCGGAGCGCCTGGATTTTTCCATAGAAAGTCTCGATCCCGCGCAGTTGCAGGAGCGGCGTCAGCGCGGCCGCCGCAACGCTCATCGCTCCAATTCCTTTTCGATTTGCTCAACTTCCTCCTCGTCTTCGACGCCGAGGTAGGCGGCGATCACTTTCGGATCGGCGCGCACTTCCGCCGGCGTGCCGTCCGCGATCTTCACCCCGTAGTCGAGCACCACCACGTGATCGGAGATTTGCATGACGACCGACATGTCATGCTCGATCAGGAGCACCGACGTCTGGTGGTCGGCGCGGATCGATCGCAGGAGCGCATTGAGCTCGGCGGATTCGCGCGGGTTGAGCCCGGCGGCCGGTTCATCCAGGCACAGAAGCACGGGATCGGTGCACATGGCGCGCGCGATTTCGAGCCGCCGCTGGGCGCCATAGGGCAACTCGCCTGCCGGGTCGTCAGCCCGGTCCGTGAGCCCAATCTTCTCGAGCCAGTACTTCGCCCGCTCAATGCACTCAGCCTCCTTGCGGCGGTAGCTCGGCGCCCCGACCAGCCCGAGCACAGTGAGACCGCTTGCGAGCATGAGTTGATTGTGATGGGCGACCAGCAGGTTCTCAAGCGTGGTCATGCCCTGGAAAAGCCGGATGTTCTGGAAGGTCCGGGCGACCCGCGCCTTGCGGGCGATCTCATGGTCGGGCATGCGCTCAAGCAGAAAGAGTTCGCCGTTCGCCGTTGTCGCATGTCGGCCGCTCGAGCGGGTGACGGCGGCGATGTCGGCGGGCGTCACGACGCCGTCGCGGGCAAGCGCAAGCCGCCCCTCGGTCGGCTTGTAGAAGCCGGTGACGCAATTGAAGACGGTCGTCTTGCCTGCGCCGTTCGGGCCGATGAGCGCGGTAATGTCTCCCCGTCCCACCGAAAAACTGAAAGCGTTCACGGCGACGAGGCCGCCGAATCGCATCGTAAGGTTTTCGACGGCGAGCAGCGGGCCGGTCAGCCAGTTCATCAACCGCGCCCCTCTTTGACGAGATCGCTGGACACGGCCTTTTGCTCTTTCAAGAATACGGATGGCAGCCTTGTCGAAACGAGGCCGCGCGGCTTCCAGATCATCATGATGACCATCGCGGCGCCGAACAGCAGCATGCGATATTGGGTCGGATCGAAGTCCTCGCCGAAGATCCTCTTCAGCCAATCGAGTTCGCGCATAAGCTCGGGAATGCCGATCATCGCCGCGGCGGCTATGGCGACGCCAAGCTGCGAGCCCATGCCGCCGAGCACGACGATGGCAAGGATCGTCGCCGATTCGATGAAGGTGAAGCTCTCCGGGCTGACGAACCCCTGGCGCACGGCGAAGAACGAGCCGGCGAACCCGCCGAACATCGCGCCGAGCGCGAACGCCGTGAGCTTGGTGTTGGTGGTGTTGATGCCGAGCGAGCGGCAGGCGATCTCGTCTTCCCGCAGCGCCTCCCAGGCCCGCCCGATCGGAAGCCGGCGCAGCCGAACCGTCACGAAATTGGTCAGGAGCGCGAGCGCGAGGATCAGATAGAAAAGAAAGATTGAGCGGTAGATCGGCGTGTAGGGCAGGTGGAAGATCGCCGCGAACCCGTCGTCGTCGTCAGTGAACGGTATGCCGAAGAACGACACGTGGGGAATCTCGCTGATGCCGGCGTAGCCGTTGGTCAAATCGACCCAGTTGATCAGCACCATTCGGATGATCTCGCCGAAGGCGAGCGTCACGATCGCGAGGTAATCGCCGCGGAGCCTCAGGACCGGGAAGCCGAGAATGACCCCCCACATCGCGGCGAGGATTCCGGCAAGCGGCAGGCAGACCCAGAACGAAAGGCCGAAGGTGGTCGAAAGCAGCGCGTACGAATAGGCGCCAACCGCATAAAAGGCGACGTAGCCCAGATCGAGAAGGCCGGCGAGGCCGACCACGATGTTCAATCCCCAGCCCAGCATCACGTAGATCAAAATCTGAACGCCGTAATTGTTGATCCACTTCAGCGAGCCGCTCGGCCCGAGGAGGCCGAGGGCGATCAACGGGAACAGGAT
>DATCEJ010000344.1:0-3587 GCA_036510135.1 Roseiarcus sp.
TCCCCGACCGTATGTCCTCCATCCTTGGCCCAGCGTCCGCTTCGCCGTCACTCACCCGAGGTGGGAGCCGTATGCCCGAATCGGGCACGTACGGATCTGTGCGGGGGGCGCTCAGTAATGGGCGTCCCTACCGCGACCGCGGCGCTGCCGCGCTCCTCATCATGAGGGTTTAGTATTGCGCCTGACGACCTCATCCTGAGGAGCGCGGCAGCGCCGCGCGTCTCGAAGGATGAAGCCGCGCTCGCTGCCGCGCTAGATCTCCTTCCGCTGCATGGCGCCGGCGATGTGGTCCGCCTGTCGGGTTGCGAGCGCCACGATGGTGAGCGTCGGATTGCAGGCTGCGCCGCTGGTGAACTGGCTGCCGTCCGACACGAACAGGTTCTTGATATCGTGGGCTTGGCCGAACTTGTTCACCACGCCGTCTCTGGCCTTCGCACTCATCCGGTTGGTGCCCATGTTATGGGTGCTGGGATAGGGCGCGGTTGGATAGGTCACGGTCGCGCCGACGGCCTCGTACACCGCGGCGCCCTGCTTATAGGCGTGGTCGCGCATGGCGACGTCGTTGGGATGGTCGTCATAATGCACGCTCGCGACCGGCAAGCCGAATTTGTCCTTCGCCTTCGGGTCGAGCGTCACGCGGTTGGTTTCCTGCGGCATATCCTCGCCGACCAGCCACATCCCGGCCATGCGGGGATAGCCTTCCATCGCCGCGGTGAACGGGCGTCCCCACGCGCCGGGATTGAGGAACGCCGCCATGAAGGGCAGACCCAGCGACAGCGTTTCCATTTCATAGCCGCCCATGAAACCGCGCGACGGATTGTGCCGCGCCTCGTCACGGATGATGCCGGCCATGGTGGTACCGCGATACATGTGCACCGACCTGTCGAAAACGGCATAGACGCTGCCGGTCATGTGACGCAAGTAGTTGCGGCCGACCTGGCCGGAGCTGTTGGCGAGGCCGTCGGGGAACATGCTCGACGCACTGTTGAGCAACAGCCGCGGGCTCTCGATCGAGTTGCCGGCCACCGCGACGACGCGCGCCTTCTGGCGCTGCGTCTTGCCGGCTTCGTCGGCGTAGACGACGCCGGTGACCTTGCCCGATGCATCGTGCTCGATCTTGAGCGCCATGCTGTTGGGACGAACCTCGAGGTTGCCGGTCGCCTCGCCCTTGGGGATTTCGGTGTAGAGCGTCGACCATTTGGCGCCGGATTTGCAGCCCTGGAAACAGAAACCGATCTGCAGGCAGGAGCCGCGGCCATCGCGGGGCTCGCTGTTGATTGCCATCCGCCCCGTGTGCACTTCCTTGTATCCGAGCTTCTTGGCGCCGGCCTCCATCACCTTGAAGTTGTTGTTGCCCGGTAATCCCGGGATGTTGTTGGTGCGGGTCACGCCCATCTTGTCTTCGGCCTTGGCGTACCACGGCTCCATTTCCGCCAGCGTGATCGGCCAGTCGAGCAGGTTGGCGCCCGGCAGATTGCCATAGGTGCTTCGGATCCGGAACTCATGCTCGTCGAACCGCAGCGACGCGCCGGCCCAATGCACGGTCGATCCGCCGACCGATTTGACGATCCACGCCGGCAGATTTGGAAAGTCGCTGGCGACACGCCAGGTGCCGGATGTCGTTCGCATGTCGGTCCACGCGAGCTGCGTGAAGCTTTCCCATTCGTTGTTGATGAAGTCCTGGATCTCGGTGCGCGGTCCGGCCTCAAGGATCACCACCTTGACGCCTTTCTGAGCGAGCTCATTGCCGAGCGTACCGCCGCCGGCGCCGGAGCCGACAATTACAACAACGCCATCATCGTTCTGATCGAATTTCGCCATGATGTGTCCTCCCAACCGGATTTGCTCGAAGCCTTAGACTTTCGGCAGCCAATCGATGTCGTTGAAGCCGCGCTTGATGTAGCCACCATGCTCGGCGGACGAGCCCTCGTAGCCGAATTTCGGCCACAGCTCTTCCTGGTTGTAGAGAGAGACAACAAGATCGGAGCGGACCTTCTTGAAGAAATCGGTCGGCTCGATTCCCTGCAGCAGCACGACCCGGTCGGCTTCCCAGGGGACTTGAGCGTAAGCGACCTTGTGCCGATCCTTCGCGTCCTGATCGAGACGCCGGACGCCGTCTTCAAGCAGCGCCTTGACGGCCGGATCCTTGGCCGCCTTGCCATCCCACGGCTTGACGGCGGTGACGTAGTAGCTGTCGACCAGGAAGTCGTGCGGATAGATGTCGCGCGCAACTTTTACCAGCGTCTTCAAGGTCGCGGGGGTCAGCGTCGTGGCATCGTCGGCCCACGCATCCCCGACGCCGATCCCGGTATTGGCCGCGATGGCAGCGGCCGGGAGCGCGGTCGCCGCGCCCTGCAGGAAAATTCGGCGATTATATTTGCCTCGACGATCAACTTCTCTCATGGGCTATCCTCCATTGAACGTTCTTGTTGCATTAGCCGAAGCGGCCGCCTTTCTGGATCACCTCGATCTTGTAGCCATCGGGATCGGACACGAAGAAAAAGCGCGCCAGCGTTGCGCCGTCATGCTTGAAATCGCGTAGCGGCCCGGGCGACAATTTCTCCCGCTCGAACCTTTCGTGCTCGGAATCGAGATTGTCGATGACGACGGCCAGATGGCCGTATCCGTCGCCTGCGAAATAGGGTTCCTTGCGGCCGAAATTGACCGTCAGCTCGAGCTCGAACGGCGACGAGGGGTGACGCAGATAAATCAGCGCAAAATCCGGGAACACCAGCCGATCGGCAATCTGCATGTCGAACGCGCGGGCATAGAAGTCGAGCGACCTCGCCTCATCGAACACGCGGATCATCGAGTGAACCGGCTTGGCCATTTCAGTTCAACCCCTTGAGATAGGCGATGATGGCGGTGCGGGTCTCGGCCTTCACCGTTGGCGCGAACCAAGCTTAGGTCGCCGCCAACTGGCGGTGGTAGTAGCGGGCTGTTTTATGAAGAACAAAACAAAGGACGTGAACGCGCGCGGATGCTGCCGCGCGTCGGCTTCAATCGTCAAAGCCGCCCGAGCCGCGCCTCGCCTTGACGTCGCTGCGGCGCTTCTTGCCTTCCAGTCGGCGTTGCTTCGAACCCAGCGTCGGCCGGGTGGCGCGGCGCGGGGTCGGCCGGATCAAGGCTTCGCGAAGCAATTGCAGCAGCCGGTCGATCGCATCGGCGCGGTTGCGTTCCTGGGTACGAAAACGCTGCGCATGAATCACGATCACGCCGTCCTTGGTCATGCGCTGGCCCGCCAGCCGGTCAAGCCGCGCCGCGACATCGTCGGCGAGCGCGATCCGTCGCGTATCGAAACGAAGTTGCGCGGCGCTCGAGAGCTTGTTGACGTTCTGTCCGCCCGGTCCCGAGGCGCGAACGAAATGGATATCGATGTCGTTTTCGTCGATCAGGAGGTCGCGGGAAACCCGCAGCATGGCGTCACCGGGCGCGAGAGAATCGGACGAGCCGAGGATAGCGGTTTTGTGCGGGGCTTGCTTTACGGCGCTTGGAAGTCGCCTGGCCCTCTCGATTCCTTCCCGGCGTGGAGTGCGACCGGGCCTCATGGTTCGAGACGCGCCTGCGGCGCTCCTCACCACGAGGGG
>DATCEJ010000345.1:0-2425 GCA_036510135.1 Roseiarcus sp.
AACCCTCGTCGAGGAAATCGCCGCCTGGGAGCAGGACCGCAACGCCAATCACGCCAAGGCCCATTGGCACTTCACAACCCCAAACGCTCGCATCAAACTTAAGCACCTATACCCTTCAATCTGACTGAATCGGGCCACTAGTTTCCTTTTAGTTTCGCGCCCTCGTCTTTTCAGAGACTTACGACCCAGTTTAGTTTCGTCTTTCGGACAGTCGGATGAATCGGCAATTAACATGCAGTGCATGTATTATTTGTGTTTCTAGTTGCAACGTCCGCAGCCTGGGCCCGCCTGGCGCCAAACTCACGCGGCCCGCGCCTGTTCCTCGACCATGGCGTGAGCGATCCGCGCGGTCGCATCGTCGGCCGGAAAGAGCATTTCGAGCGCGAGTTCGGAGAGGGTCACGTCATTCGGCGTACCGAAAACGGTGACCGTGCCGAGGAAGGACATGATTCCAAGGCGGGTGGCGATGCGGAGCGGGGTGGCGAGCCGCTCGGCCGCCGCGAAGCGCTCCGCCGGTTCGCTTTCGGGCGGCTCCGGATAGGCCGAGATCTCGGCGAGCAGCGCCTGCAGAACGGAATCGCCGCGCGCATCGATCTGCTGGCGAAGCACGCTCACCATATGGGCGCGCCACGCCCCATAGTTCACGATTCGGCGCGCCATGCCCGACGGGTGCAGGGTGAGGCGCACGGCGTTGACCGGCGGGCGCATGAGATCGGCCGAACAGCCCTCGTAAAGCTGGGGCAGCGCGGAATTCGACATGACGACATTCCAATGCCGGTCGACCGCAAAGGCGGGATAGGGCTTGTGCGCCTGAAGGATGGCGTCGATCGCGGTTTTCGCCGCGTCCAACGCTGCGATCGAGCGCTCCTGAAACGCCGGCGCGAAACCTGCCGCCAGGAAAAGCGAGTTCTGGTCGCGCAGCGGGATCTCGAGATATTCGGCGAGGCGCGCAATCATCTCGCGGCTCGGCTGCGCCTTGCCGGTCTCGAGACAGGAGAGGTGCCGCGTCGAGCTCTCGGCGGCATAGGCGAGATCGGCCTGCGTCATGCGGCGCCGCTCGCGCCAGCGGCGCAAGAGAATGCCGAACGGAAGCTGATGCGCGGTCATGGGGCGCAAGCTTAGCGCCGAGCGGCGCGCAAGACCATGACCTCCGAGGTCAAGGGATGCGACGTCGCCGTCGCTTTTTGACCTGGCAAGTCATGGATTGCCGGCACGAGCGGCGCGATCCTCTCGGCCAACGAGAGGGCTCGCAGGCCCTCGATCTTCAAAAGTGGAGAGATATGATGCTCGACGCTCAGGCGCTTGCCGATCTTTATGTCGCCGCGTGGAACGAACCGGACGCGGCCAGGCGCTCGTCCGCCATTGCCGCGCTCTGGGCGCCGGATGCGTCCGGCCGCGGCAGGGCGGGCGGATATGCCGCCCTCACCAAGCTCACCCTCGCAGCCCCCGGAAAAGGCGTGCAGCGCGAGGGCGTCCGCTATCGCGCCGCCCCGACCGCCCGCCTCCGCGGCGACGTCGTGACCTTCCGCTGGGAGATGCTGCTTGCCGACAGCGAGACGGTGCTCGCGGGCGGGCTCGAGTTCCTGATCGTCGACGACGACGGGCGGATCCTGGCCGACCATCCGTTCGCTCCCGCCTAGGCGCCCCCCTTCCACCCACCCCTTCAGCACAGGACAAATCCCATGCCCTTCATCACGGCGAAAGACGGCGCAGAGCTCTATTGGCATGAGTGGGGCGTGGGCGCGCCGATCCTGTTCCTCAACGGCCTCGGTTGCGCTCACGACATGTGGGAGTACCAGATGGCCGCGTTCGCGGACGAAGGCTTCTGCTGCATCGGCTTCGACCGCCGCGGCCATGGCCGCTCCGATCAGCCGGCCAGCGGCTACGACTTCGACACGTTCGCCGACGATATCGCGGCGCTCGTCGAAAACCTCGATCTCACCGACCTCACCCTCGTCGCCCATTCCATGGCGGGCGGCGAGGCGGTGCGCTATCTCACCCGGCACGGGAGTCAGCGCGTCGCCCGCCTCGTCCTGCTCGCGCCGACGACGCCGATGCTGCTCAAGACCCACGACAACCCGAACGGCTTGCCGATGGAAGCCTTCGAGGCTTTGTGGACGCAGTGGCGCCATGACTATCCCAAATGGGTCGACGACAACCTCGCGCCGTTCTTCATTCCGGAAACGTCGCCCGCGATGATCCGCTGGGGCGCGACCTTGCTGCAGACCTCGCTTCCCGTCACCCTCGCCTGCTCGCGCGCCATGGTCGAAGCGGACTTCCGCGCCGAGATGAGAGGCGTCGACGTTCAGACGCTCATCGTGCAGGGAGACCGCGACCGGTCGATGCCGGTCGAGTTGACCGGCAAGCCCTCCGCCGACCTCATCCCAGGCTCGAGGCTCCTCGTCTATCCGGGCGCGCCGCACGG
>DATCEJ010000346.1:0-9958 GCA_036510135.1 Roseiarcus sp.
ACGCCCGAGATTCTGGCCAGACATGGCATTCATCGCGCCATGAACGTTATCCTGCAAGGCGACGGCCAGCCGTTCGGCGTGCTGGAGGTCGACAGCCGATCGGAGGATGAGTTCGTCGAGCATGATCTCGCGTTCCTCCAAGGCGCCGCCAATATCCTAGGCATGGCGATCGAGCGTGAGCGGCACGAGCGCAATCTGAAGGCGGCGCTCGAGCGCCAGCAATTCCTCGTCAAGGAGATGAATCATCGGGTCAAGAACAGCCTTGCCTTGGTTGTCGGCATGCTGCGCCTTCAGGCGCGCGAAAACAGCGCTCCGGAGTTCACGCAACATCTCGAAGACGCAACGCTCCGCGTCGGCGCGATCGCAAGGGTCCACGAACAATTGTATCAATCGGCGGACGTCGAGCGTTTCGACGTCGGACGATATATCGAAGCCATTTGCAAAGACCTCAGCGCCAGCTTCGCGCAATGCGAAATTCATGTTCAAGCGCAAGCTGGCATTATCATTTCGACCGATCGGGCGATTTCTTCTGCGCTGATCGTCAATGAGCTCGTGTCGAACGCCGCAAAGCACGCCTATCGAGGTGGTGGCGCCGGCAACGTGTGGGTCAACGTCGACGCCACAGGCGCCGATCGCTTTTGCATCGCCATTCGCGATGAAGGCGGTGGGCTTCCGGAAGGCTCCGAATTTGGCAAGGGAAAGGGTCTAGGCGCCCGTATGGTGCGCGCGCTCACCGAACAGCTGAACGCCTCGCTGGACGTCGTTGCGCACCGTCCGGGCGTCGAATTCATCCTTACCGCCCCGTTAGCCCCTTAGGCGCGCGGCGTCACTCTTCGCTGTCGTTGTCGAGGCGATCGAGCAACTGGAGAAGGCGGTCGGGAATGGGCTCGACAACCACGGCGTCGTACATCGCTTTCAACTGATCGGCGATATATTGATCGGCCTTCACGTCCTCTGCGGGGAGCGGCGACGCGATGCGCGACGCAGCCCTTCGGGTCCCTTTTCGCGGTCTTCCCAAACTTTTGTCCGGCACTCACCAACCCCGATCCCGTGAATTCCGCCACGGCCAGCCAAGGTGCTAAGGATGCCCACCTGAGCGAAAACACCGGCAGAATAAGTTTAAGAACCGCGAGAAATCAATCCCTGCTCAGCTTGATGCGACTTCGCCCGACGGCTCCGAATGGTGCGGATCGCTGATTCCGGCTTTCACGACGTCCGTCAGGGGGGCGGACAAACGCCATATCACGTCGTCAGATTCGAAACTCAATATCGATGAGGCATTGAGAGCTGCGGCGGTGAGACGCTCGATAACAACTCTGCCGAACCCGGAGGCTGCAGCCGGATTCACGGGAGGTCCGCCGCGTTCGCGCCATATCATCTCGAGCTTGGGCTCGGACTCGCTGTTGTCGATCCGCCAAAGAAGGGAGACTTCGCCGCCAGCTTTTGAGAAGGCGCCGTGCTTCAGAGCATTATCGCATAGCTCGCGTAAAGCAAGGCCGAGTGTTTGAGTCGCATTGGGATTGAGCAGGATTTCTGGGCCGTTGGCCACCAGGTTGTTTTCCCGACAACGCGCTGTTTGCGCCCGAACCAGGAACTCGAGCGGCACGCCGCGCCAATTCCGATCGGTCAGTAAATCCTGACTGGCGGCCAGCCCGAGCAGCCGTTCCGAAAATCTCTCCTGAAACCCGCGGACGGTTTTTGCATTCGCCACGCCTGAACGCGCGATCGCTTGCGCCACGGCAAGCAGATTGCGTGAACGATGATTGACCTCAGCCATAAGGTCCTGGATATTCGCTTCGCGATGCTTTTGATCGTCGATGTCGGTGGTCGTGCCATACCACCTCACGACGACGCCTTGCGCATCAAGCAGCGGCGACGCGCGGCTCAGATGCCAAGCGTATCCCTTGCCAACCGCAAACAGGCGGTGCTCCATTTCATAGGGAATCGCCGCCTCTCTGGCGCGAAGCCACGCTTCCGCCGTCGCCCGGCGATCATCAGGATGGATGATTCCTTCCCAATCCGTATTGCCGATTCCGCCGTACCTTTCGCGACGCGCGTTGGCATACTCGACGCGGCCATCGGGACCCGCCGTCCACACGAGCTGAGGCAGGCTGTCGGCGAGAAGCCTGAAATGCTCTTCGCGGCTTCGCAGTTCCTGCTCGGTTTGGCGATGTTGCTCTGTTCGCAACGCCAGCAGTTCGGAGGTCCTGGCCAAAGTGTCGGATAGACTGTCAAACTCACGAACGCCGGTCGGCGCCGTGGCGATCGGCGCGCCGGTCAGCACAGTCTTCGTCTTCGATTCGAGCTCTCGCACTCGTCGTGTAAGCGCACGACCATTCAGAAAGGACAACAGCAGACTGCCAAGTATCGCAAGCAACGCCAGGAGCGACGTGAGGAGAAACGCCCCAGGACCGATTCCGAGCCCGCGTGCGTCGGCGGCGACGCCAACAGTCCAGCCCCCCTCCACTGGCGCGTAGGCCGCGACCACTTTTTGTCCGCCAATCGAATTGTGAGTCACGGTGGATGCGGGCAGGCGCCGCGTCGCATCGCGAAACTCCGCGCTCGCCAACGTTCCCGGGAGCCCAGTTCCGATCGGGAGCCGCGCGACAAAAGCGCCGTTGCGATCGACGATTCCCGACAGCCAATCTGACGGGAAGTTCTGACGTTGCATGAGATCGCGAAATTTTTTCAGCGAAAGAAGCATCGCGATTTCATAAACAGGCTTGCCGTCAGCAAATACTGGGGTTTCGATCGAAGCGCTCGCTTCTGGTAACGCAGGATCAGCGTTGACATCGGAAAGAAAGGCGGAACCCGATTTGAACGCCTTTCGAACGAGCGCCGCACGGTTGCGCAACAGCGGCGAATCCGAAGGCTCCGGTGGAAGGCTGAGCACAGGATCGCCGTCCGCGGTCGACACAATCAATGTCACGCCAGGCGCTTCGGCCAGCGTATCTCGAGCTAAATCCGCAAAGCCCGTCAAATCGCCACGTTGAAGGAGCTTTGAATGCGCCAGCGCCGCGGACAGAAGGAAATATGCGTTGACCTCGCGCCCCACCGTGTCAGCGAAAGCGTAAGCGTCGCCGATTAACAGCTTTCGCTCTGCTTCGCGTTCGTCATGGGCGATCCATCCAACCATGATCACAGCAAAGGCGACGAGGGGCAGAACGATGACAAGCGTTGACACGCCCAACCACCAGCTCAGGGAGCGGGACTTGGCCATGGGCCCGGTCCTCTCAGCCAAACCCTTCGGAAGGGTAAACGCCTCCTTGTCGAGGGCGCTTCCCAAGGCCCGTGTCTGTCGGCCGAATGTAAGCGCTCTTGATAATGTCTCGTGCCTGCGGACGCCACCGACCATCGATGAGGGAACCGCAAGGTTCGACAGTCGCGCTCTCATGCTCCGTAGGAGCGATCCCGCGCCGCGCGAACGCGTTCAGCGGAAAGCGCAGCGGCCGTTGCCCCGATGCCGATGACAATCCTCCCCTGGTCATCCAGGACATGGATGTGCTTTCCTCGCTGACGTTCGCGCTCGGCCATTCGGAACACCCGACCCCAAACGGTTTCAAGGTCGGCTGCCAGATGGCGCTCGCACGATAGTCGCGAGCCATCCCCGCCGATCAGGCAAAATTCGTAATACGGCACAACGTTTCCTCGCTCCCCCTCCAGCCGCTAAACGCCCGGAGGGCGACCAAGGTTCCGTCCGGCGACGATTATTTGGCCTTCCGGCTCACGGACCCAGGTCAGCGGCTGCAACGATCGATCGCGGTCAGCCAGCGGCCGCTTTCGCCGGAGGCTTCTGCGACTTCCGATCGAAGAACAAGGCCTGGCTGATCACCGCCTTAACCGAATCCGTGCTGAAGGGCTTGGTGATCAGAAACGCCGGCTCCGGCGCCTGGCCAGTGAGGAAGCGCTCAGGAAAGGCCGTAATGAAGATGACCGGGACTTCCTGAGTTCTCAAAATTTCGTTGACAGCGTCGAGCCCCGAACTTCCGTCGGCAAGCTGGATGTCGGCCAGAATAAGGCCCGGACGGCTCTTCAGCGCCACTCGGACCGCCTCGGTATGGGTTCGCGCGATCGTCGTGACGTCGTGGCCCAGTTGCTCGACAAGCGTCTGAATGTCGAGGGCGATGAGAGGTTCATCCTCGATAATCAGCACTGTCGTGCGAATTTGTTCGGAAATCTCACGCCCCGCGCGCTCGATCAGGTCGGCCGCCCTTTCGTCCGAGCAATCGAGGATTTGCGCGATCTCGTGCGGCCTGAAAGACTCGACGGCGTTCAGGAGGAAGGCCATGCGAGGCTCGAGAGAGATGGCCGCGAGATTTCTGTTTGCGCCGCTTTCATCGCCGAAAGAGGGAGAATCGACATGGGCGTTGAGGGGCACGTTGCGCCAGCTGCGTAAGAATAACTTGTAAAGAGCGACTTTAGGATCGAGGTTAGCGTCAAAACACTTGGGGTCCGCCAAAATCTCCTCGAGCGTGGCTGCGACATAAGCGTCGCCCGCCGCCTGCGTCCCGCACAACGCGCGTGCAAACCGGCGCAAAAAGGGGATGTGCGGCGCGATGGCGTCCGAGGTGGACATGTCGTTACTCCTGGTCGTTGGGCGTTGTAAGGGCGCTGGCGGCTAGTTCACAGGCAATCGCGCCAATTGCAAGACCTACCACTTCCTGTGGTGCAGCACCGCCCGCGAGGAGCGCTTCGGAGATTGTCGATCTTGAGCACTGAGCTCCGCCGCCGAGATCATGACCCCAAAAATTGACACTGTGAACGCTAGAAACCCCGCAGGAATGGATTTGTTCCGACGGACGGAACAAAATCTTTCATCCGCCGTTGGCACGCGGGTTTCTCAGCGGGTCTCTCAAGGCATGGACGCTCAGCCTTCGACGCCATCGAATCGGGCTCAAGGCGAGTTCGGGGGCAAAAGCGGGACGAGCGAGCCGCCCACGTGCTCTGTCCGGCGCGTGGGAGGTATGCAACGCCTTGGCCTTTCTTGGGGTAGCGAACCCAACCTGTCGCGCCAGGAAACCTATGGAACCGCCGCAGTCGCAGCCCGTTTACGTTAGGGTTTGAATCGGGGCTGGCGGGGATGAATGACGGCGTGTTGAAGTGGTCGCATGGCCCATCGTTTGAGGGCGATGCGATACGCTTTCGTCTTTGGGCGCCGAAGGAAAAGCAGATCGCGCTGGTGATTGATGGTCGCGACCCCATTTCTATGACGCCCATCGAAAATGGATTTCACGAAACTAGGGTCAAGGGTCTCGCTGCCGGCGCACGCTACAAGTTTGCGCTGCCGGGCGGACAACGCGTCCCCGACCCGGCATCTCGCTTCCAACCTGACGACGTTAACGGTCCGAGCGAGGCGATCGACCCAAGCGCCTATTGTTGGCGCGCGCCCTGGACAGGCCGCGAATGGAACGAGATCGTTCTCT
Organism: Roseiarcus sp.; assembly: GCA_036510135.1. GTDB lineage: Bacteria > Pseudomonadota > Alphaproteobacteria > Rhizobiales > Beijerinckiaceae > Roseiarcus. The sequence continues at coordinate 5,424 of DATCEJ010000346.1, forward strand.
ACGAGGTCCATCTTGGCGCTTTTTCGCCTGAGGGCACGTTCGCGGGCGCTGCTCGTAAGCTGGACCATCTCGCTGACCTCGGGGTGACGGCTGTCGAGATCATGCCGATTGGTGACTTCAAAGGCCGCTGGAACTGGGGCTATGACGGAGTGTTTCCTTACGCTCCGGACGCAAGCTATGGCAGACCAGATGACTTCAAGGCCTTCGTCGAGGCGGCGCACGAGCGCGGGATCGCAGTGTTGCTGGACGTCGTTTACAACCACTTCGGGCCTGTAGGGAATTTCCTGTCGCTCTACGCGCCCGATTTCTTCACGAGCCGACACAAAACGCCGTGGGGGGATGCAATCCAGCTTGACGGGCCGAATTCGCGTCCTGTGCGCGACTTCTTCTTCGAGAACGCCGAATATTGGCTTGAAGAGTTTCATCTGGACGGGCTTCGCTTCGACGCCGTCCACGCCATCAAGGATGATTCCCGGCCCGACCTGCTCGACGAACTCGCGGCGCGCGTTCGCGCGCGATTCTCGCGGCCCATTCATCTCATCCTGGAAAATGAGGACAATGTTCCGGGCCGCTTGGCGCGCCATCGGGACAAAGCCGATCTCTACACCGCGCAATGGAACGACGACATTCATCACGTGCTGCACGTCGCCGCCACGCACGAGAGCAGCGGCTATTACGCCGCCTATGGCTCAACGGAGCTCTTGGGAAAAGCCATAGCCGAAGGCTTTGCCTATCAGGGCCAAATGATGCCGTATCGGAACGCGCCTCGCGGCGGGCCGAGCGCCGATTTGCCGCCGGACGCGTTCGTCTCTTTCATCCAAAACCATGACCAGATCGGCAATCGCGCGTTTGGCGAACGGCTGAACAGGTTGGCGCCTTCGGAGGTCATGCGAGCGCTCGCAGGCGTCTACCTGCTTGCGCCTCAGATCCCGATGTTGTTCATGGGCGAAGAATGGGGCGCGACGTCGCCGTTCCTCTTTTTCTGCGACTTCAGCGGAGAGCTGGCGGAGGCTGTGAGAAAAGGACGGCGCGAGGAATTCTCGCGCTTCCCTGAGTTCGCCGATCCGGAACGAGTGGCGAAGCTTCCCGATCCTTGTGCTCAATCGACTTTCCGCGCATCCAAGCTCGATTGGAGCGGGATCGACGCGGCGCATCTCGCTAACTATCGCGAGCTGTTGACGATTCGTCGCAAGTTTGTGCAACCGCTTCTGCCCTCTATTCGACATGGAGGGCAGGCGCATGTGGTGGGTGAACAGGCTTTGCGCGTCAGTTGGCAAGCCGGTGAACGGCGGCTTGTCCTCGACGCCAATCTCTCATCCAACGCCGTCGCGTTTCCCAAGAGCAACGTCAAGCCGTTCTGGTCTTGCGGCGACGCTGGCGCCTTCTTCCAGCCTTGGACCGTGCGCTGGGGATTTGATCCTGAATGACCATTCCTCGCGCGACCTACCGTCTGCAGCTGCACGCCGGCTTTGGTTTCAATGACGCCGCTGCGATCGCGCCTTACCTCGCACAACTCGGCGTCAGCGATGTCTACCTTTCTCCGATCTTCAAGGCGCGCCCGGGAAGCGTTCATGGCTATGACGTCACCGATCATAACCAGTTGAATCCGGAACTCGGGACGGAGAATGATTTCTCATCGATGATCGACGCCTTCCGCGACCATCAGCTTGGGCGCATTCTCGATATTGTGCCCAATCACGTGGGCGTATGGGGCGCCGACAATCCGCTGTGGCTCGATGTTCTGGAGTGGGGTCCCTATTCCCAATATGCCGGCTGGTTCGACATCGACTGGTCGGCGCAAGATGGCAAGCTGCTCGCGCCCGTGCTTGGCGCGCAATACGGCGAAGAGCTGAGATCGGGAAAGCTGAAACTCCATTTCGAAGAGGACGGAAGTTTCGCCGTCTGGGCTTATGACGCCCACAAGCTCCCGATCCACCCTCTCACCTTCCCGCTCATCCTCGGACATCAGCACCCAGCGCTGGACCGGATGGCCGACCTTTTTCTCGACTTGCCACAATGGCGCCCGCAGGTGGCGGAAAGGGCGCGCGCGCTGAAGAGCGAGCTCCTTGCCCTTGCCCTCAAGGACGAGGGCGTCCGCGCGGCGATCGACGCGCGCGTGGGCGAATTCAACGGCGACTGGCGCGAGCTCGATCGGCTCATCGGCGACCAGTTCTGGCGCGTCGCCTTTTTTCGTGTGGCTGAGGACGAGATCAACTACCGCCGCTTCTTCAACATCAACGATCTTGCGGGTTTGCGCATCGAGGCGGGTCCGGTCTTCGACCACGTCCACGCCCGCATCTTCCGCATGCTCGAAAGCGGCGAAATCGACGGGCTTAGGATCGATCATATCGACGGGCTGTTCGACCCCAAGGCCTATCTCGAGGCGTTGCGTGCCGGCGCGAAGCGGCCGTTTTATCTGGTCGTCGAGAAGATCCTGGCGCCCCATGAGGCGTTGCGCGCCGACTGGCCCGTCGAGGGCACGACCGGCTACGACTACACCAACCTTGCGCTTGGCGTTCTGGTGGACCCCGGCAGCGAGCCTGCCTTCACGCAGGCCTATTTTGACCTCGCTGGCGAGGACCAGGATTTTGCAGCTGTCGCGCGCGACGGCAAGCTCAGGATCATGGAAAATGAAATGGCGAGCGAGCTCAACGCGCTCGGTCGCCGCGCCGCGCAATTGGCCGGTGAGAGTCCAATGACCGCGGATCTGACGCGTGCGCTCCTCCAGCGCGCGATCAGACAGGTCGTCGCGAACTTTCCAGTTTACCGGACCTATCTCGACTTTGCGGGCATGCCAGCCGACGCAGACCGCCGCGACATCGCCTGGGCGATGACGCGCGCCCGGCGTTCCGATCCGGATGTTCATCCATCCGCCTTTGATTTCCTGCAGAACATGCTAATGGCGGAAACGGAACAACCGCCGACGCAAGAGCTCAGCCACACCGCGGCGCTTCGCTTTGCCATGAAGGTGCAGCAGTTCTCGGGTCCCGTCATGGCCAAGGGTGTCGAGGACACCGCCTTCTATCGCTACAATCGGTTCGTCGCGCTCAACGAAGTTGGCGGCGCGCCGGAGCGGTTTGGCCTCGCCCCTGCCCTCTTCCACAAGGCCAATTCCGCGCGGGCGCAAAACTGGCCGCACGCCATGCTGGCGACCGCGACACACGATACGAAGCGCGGGGAAGACAATCGGGCGAGGCTCGCGGTTCTGTCCGAAATGCCGGAGGAATGGCGCCGCCAGGTCGAGACCTGGACCCGCGTCCTGCGAGCGAGACGCGGTGACGTCGAGCGCAAAGCCCCACCCGATCGCGACGACGAATACATGCTCTACCAGATGTTCGTCGGCTCATGGCCGATCGACATGCTCGATGCTCCGAACGACGAGCAGCGGGAAGCCTATGGCGCGCGCATTCAGGCGGCGATCGAGAAATCCCTGCGCGAGGGGAAACGCCGTTCGAGCTGGGCCGCGCCCGACGCCGACTATGAGCAGGCGACGCAGATGTTCGCGAAGGAAGCGCTGCGGTCTGAGACGTTCCTTTCCAATTTCCTGCCCTTTACGCGGCGGGTGGCGCGCCTTGGGATCGAGAACAGCCTCGTTCAGACTGTCGGCAAACTCACGGCGCCCGGCCTGCCCGACATTTATCAGGGCTGCGAGCTATGGGACCTCAATCTTGTCGATCCCGACAATCGACGGCCCGTCGATTTCGCGGTTCGTGAGGCGGCGATCGCGGAGCTCTCCGCTCGTCTCAAAGCTCCGGACCAGCGCTCGGCTTTGTTCACGACGCTGATGGACGAATGGCAGGACGGCCGAGCGAAGCTGGCGACCATCGCCCTGCTCCTCGCCCTCCGGCGCGAGGAGCCGGAACTCTTTGCCAGCAGCGATTATCAGCCGCTCGTCATCGACGGCGATCGCTCGGATTGGGCCTTTGGCTATATGCGAACTTCAGGAGACCGGAAGCTCGCTGTGGTGATGGCGCGCTACCCCGCGCATCGAGACGCGGAGCCCACATGGAGCGCTCGCGCGCAATTGCCTGAGGGGCGCTGGTTCGACCTGTTTCGCGGCCAGGAAGCGAGTGCCGGCGCTCCCCTGCATGAGTGGCTGAACCCGCTGCCGTTCGCCGTCTTGTTAGCCAGGTAGCTTGTAGGCGCGGTCGCTGACCGCGCCAGCCGCGATCAACGATCGCGGCTACAATCGCGCCGACCGGAAGGCAATCTGCTGCTAAAGCAAGCCCCGCCTCACTTTGCCGGCTGGCGATCCGTTTTCTCCGGGACACGCTCAAACAGCAGCATCGAGCGCGGGGTCACTTCGTAGACAGCGCCGATCGCGAATTGACTCGCGTCCAGTTGCGGGTCCGTTGTGTCGAAGAGCCGCTTCCAGCCGTCCGCTTCGTAGCAGGGCGGCAAGGTGAACTCGACGGCCTCGTGATGCGCGTTGAAAACGATCAGCAGTGTCGTGTCCGCCCCTCGCTTTTTAATGCCGGTCGGCTGCCCACGCCCGTCCAGGAGCATTCCGAAGCAGCGCGTTCCATTGTCCCAAG
>DATCEJ010000347.1:0-2744 GCA_036510135.1 Roseiarcus sp.
TGTTGCGGATCGCCTCAATCACTTCGTCGGGAAGCTCCCCAGTTCGGAAGACGCGCCGCTCGCTGCGATCGGGCTTGCTCTTTAACCACTCGGCAGGTTCGATGCGCGGTCCTTCTGCACGGACGCGCATGCGCGCGCTTACTTCTTCAATAGAAAGGGGAGGCTCAGGATCATCGGCCGAGGTTCGAAGCGACCGCTTCAATAGTAAGCGCCCTTTAGGCGCCGTTCTGGCGGCGTGAGGCGAGCAGGTGGTAGAGCTTGGTCATGACCAGCAAGCTCTATGTCTACACCTATGCGGTATGCATCCGGCGTGGGCCGCAGGATTGCTGATCAGGCGGCCTGAGTGGAGATCGCGGATGCTCGCGGCGCCCAGTTCCACGGCAACAATTCATCCAGTCGATGTGCGGGATGAATGGCGATGCGGGAGAGAACGTCGGTCAACCACTTCTGTGGATCGACGCGATTCATTTTGCAGGTGACGATGAGACTGTACATTGCGGCGGCGCGCTGACCTCCGCGATCGGAACCGCAGAACAGCCACGATTTTCGTCCCAAGGCTATGCCGCGCAGTCCACGCTCCGCGGCGTTGTTTGAGAGACACACGCGGCCATCTTCAAGGAATCGCGTGAAGGCCGGCCAGCGTTTGAGAATGTAGTTGATCGCCTTGACGAGGTCGTGCCCGCGCGCGAGTTTTGCGGCCTGCGCGTTCATATAGGCGTGGAGATCATTGACCAAAGGCCTGCTCAGCGATTGGCGCGCGGCCAGGCGCTCCTCGGCGCTCTTGCCGTTGATCGAGCGCTCGATCCCGAAAAGCGCGTCGATGCGGCGCACAACCTCGATCGCGATTGGCGACAGCGGGATTTCCTTTTTGCCCGAGGCTTTGCGTCGCGCATTCTCCTCTATGTCGGCCATGGCGTAGAATGGACGCCGGGCATGCACCCAGCACGCCGCCTCCAGGATCAGCCCAGGTCTTCGTCCCGGCAGATAGAGCTTGTTGTACCCGTCATAGGCGTCCGCTTGGAGGATTCCCGCGTATCCGGCCAAATGCCCCTGGGGATGTTCGCCCTTGCGGTCGCGCGAGTAGTAGAACATCGCCGCCGGCGGCCCCGCGCCGCCAAAGGGCTTGTCGTCGCGAACGTAGACCCAGCAGCGACCCGTGTCGGTCTTTCCCTCGGCCAACACCGGCACGGTCGTGTCGTCCCCATGCAGGCGCTCGGCTGACATGACATGGGCTTCGACGAGGCGCAGGAGCGGATCGAACGCCGCGCATACCGACCCGACGGCGTCGGCCATGGTCGAGAGAGCGATCGGCACGCCTTCCAGGGCGTAGCGCTCGGCCTGGCGGTTCAACGGCTGGTGCTGGCCGAACTTCTCGAACACGATCATCGCCAGCAGGCTCGGGCCCGCCCATTCCCTGGCGACGGCGTGGAAGGGCGCCGGAGCCTGGCTGATCTTCTCGCAATCCCGGCAGGTGAACTTCTCCCGAACCGTCTCATACGGTTTTCGGGCCATTGACTCTGGGCGTGGGGGATTCCTTTAGCAGAATGCTGCTGATAGATGGAGAGGCCATGATTGGCGGAGCGCATTCATGGCGACTGTCGTTGACCATCTGAGCGTCGATGAGCTTGAGGAGCGCTATCGCGCCTGCGTGGACGTCACGCAGGCGCGGCACTTTCAAACGATCTGGCTTCTGGCGAAGGGCCATACGGTTCGGGAGGTTTCCGAAACGATGTCGTTCGGCGAACGCTGGATCGATCAGGTGCGTGAGCGATACAACGTCTTCGGTCCGGACGCATTGGGCGATCGACGCTGCGACAACGGCTCGCAACCGAGCGTTCTGAAGCCGCAGGTGCTGGAGCGGCTTCGTCGGCGGCTCGTCGATCCGCCGCCCGACGAGGGGCGTTGGACGTGCAAGAAGGTGGCGTTCTGGATGGCCGAGCAACTGGGGTTGGAGAAGCTCTCCCCGACGCGCGGATGGGAGGCTCTGAAGGCTCTTGGATGGTCGATCCAGAGGCCGCGACCGCGCAATCCTGAGGCCGCGACGCCGCAAGAACAAGACGAATTCAAAAAAAACTCGCCGAAGTCGTCGCCGAGGAGGCGCGCCGCCATCCCGGCGTTCCGGTCGAAGCGTTCTGCGCCGACGAGCATCGTCTCGGACTGAAGCCCGTCATGCGCCGAGTGTGGGCGCCGATCGGCGAGCGCCCGATAGCGCTTGGTCATCACCGTTTCGAATGGCTCTACGTCACCGCTTTCGTCTCGCCGGCGACGGGGGAATGCTTCTGGTATGTCCATACCGGCGTATCCAAGCCGTATTTCGAAGAGTTGCTGCGCGCCTTCGCGCAGGAGGCCGGGGCCGGACGCGACCGCATCATTGTTCTTCTGATCGACAACGCCGGCTGGCATGGGCCGGCAAACCTCGAAATCCCAGAGGGCGTGCGCCTCGTCTTTCTGCCGCCCTACACGCCCGAGCTTCAGCCGGCCGAGACGTTGTGGGAGCTTGTCGATGAGCCCATCGTCAACAAACATATCCCCGATCTTGAGACCCTCGACGACATCATCAGCCGTCGCTGCGTGCTCCTCGCCGAAGATCGACCAACCCTGAAATCTCGCACCGGCTTCAATTGGTGGCCCAAAATCGCCAATACGTGCTGATCAGCCGAAAACCGTCTCAATCACTTTCCACTGGCGCGGCTGGGTTTCGAGCGTCCGGGTCACGTCCTCGCCGAGCTTGCGCAGGCGGGCGC
>DATCEJ010000348.1:0-2570 GCA_036510135.1 Roseiarcus sp.
AACCCTCGTCGAGGAAATCGCCGCCTGGGAGCAGGACCGCAACGCCAATCACGCCAAGGCCCATTGGCACTTCACAACCCCAAACGCTCGCATCAAACTTAAGCACCTATACCCTTCAATCTGACTGAATCGGGCCACTAGGGCGCGCTCTGGATCGGCCCTAGATCGGCGGTGCTTGACTTGCTCGGTGCAGCGCCAGCGACTCAAAGGTCTCGCCCGTTTCGAGGAGAACCGCACGGTTGCCTGTCGCGGTCTGATATCGGCGCACGATGACATCGACATAGAGTGGGTCGAGCTCGACGCCGCGACAGACGCGGCCGGTCTTGTCGGCGGCGACGAGAGTCGAGCCTGAGCCAAGGAACGGGTCGATGACGATGTCAGTGCGATTGCTGAGGTCGAGAAGGGCGTCCTCGAGCATGGCAGTTGGCTTGACGGTCGGATGGTCCTTGAGGCCACGGCGGGCGTCGGAGCCGAGCGACGAGGCGCCAGGATAGGTCCAGACGTTCGAGCGCCAGCGCCCGCGTTTGCCGAGTTCGACGTTGTTGACGTGCCAAGCAGTCCCCTTCTTGAACAGCGGCAGCAGCTCGTGCTGCGAGCGATAAAGGCTGCCCATGCCGGCGTTTGTCTTCGCCCAAACGATGAGATTCAGGGGAACGAGGCCGAGTTTCGTGGCGGCGCAGTGAACAATCGGCGAGCCCCGCCAGTCGATGAAGGTGCCGCAGACGCCGCCGTCACAAAGATGCGGAAGAACAGCCGCCATCCACGCGTTGTTGAAGGCGAGGAACTCGGCGTCCGTCATTTCGCCAGACGCCATGGCGAACTCACGATGAGCGCCACCCGTGACATTCCCAGCGATCTTCACGTTATAGGGCTCGTCGGTCAGGACAAGACGGGCGGCGGCGTCGCCTTCCAACAATCGAGCGAGAACAGCGGGATCGGTCGCATCACCACAAACGATGCGATGCGGACCCAGTTGGAAAATATCGCCAACCATGGCGACCGCAGTGGCTGGGTCTGGCTCGAGCGGCCCCCGCTCCAGCCCATCAGCGCCGTCACCGAGAATGACATGGTCGATCTCGGCGGGAGAGAATCCGGTGATCTCTATGGGCGCGTCCAACAGGATCAGTTCCTCAAACTCAATCTTCAGCGCATCGAGATCCCACTGTCCTTTTTCTGCCAGGCGATTGATCGCCAGTCGGAGTACACGCTGTTCGTCTACGCTCAAATGCTCGATGCGTACGCACGGAACTCGATCGAGACCCAATTGCTTCGCCGCTTCGTAGCGCGCTTCGCCGTCCATGAGCTCGTTGCCCCGGCCGACCAGAAGCGGATCGCAGAAACCAAGAAGGCTAATCGAGGACGCAACCTCTCTCACATGAGCGGGATCAAGCTTGCGCAGCTTTCGGGCGGAGGGTCGAAGCTCTCCGAGCGGAACGTAGGAAAGCTCCAGGCGAGGGAGCATGTCGTTGCGCTGCCGCTGCGCCGGCGACACGAGGGCCATCCGTTCCTGGCCTTCCCGGCGGTTGCGGCTCTTCCACCTCAGTTGGTCGCCGAGAGTTGCGCAGGATGCAATCGGATTAAGGTATTTGGTCATTGGGTCCTGTTCTTCTCATCGAAACAACAAATCAACGCGACGGAGATGAATGTCGTCGAGCAAGTCGGTCCTAGGGGGGCGTCTGCGCATCGACCGGAGGTACGCGCTGGCGCGCCTACCAGGAGTGGCCGCGCCCGGAATCGACGTAAATAAGCCGGTTCTTCGGCTTCCACTGCGCCAAGCGGGCGACGGTTTCGGGCGAGATATTCACCGGGAACCTGACGTTCTGCTCGGACAGAGCCTGGCTCACCGAGTCACATTGGTCGTCGTTCCTGCTGCCAGGGAAGGCGAACAGTTCCGTTTCAAAGTCCGCAAGCCATGACGCGCGCTCGGGCAGGAACACCTGGCCTGCTTCAAACTTGGCCGATACCACAGCCATGCGACTGACTTTGTCCCCGTCAGGCCTCACCGCGATGATGCCGGAGACCTTCGTACGCAGTTCCTGAACGAGCGAGGTCCCGGCGCCAGCGTCCTCGACCAGAATACGCTGAGCCCGAAACCTGGCGGCCTGATTTTGAACCGCCGCTTTCAGTTCGGGGTAGTCGACCCGCTTGCGCCAGACGTCAACGAGATACCATTGCTTTCCCTTGGTCACGCACCAGGTCGTGCCCACCGAAAAGTCATTCTCTGGACCGCCCTTGCTCGCCGTATCCCAACTTTGGACGAGGAGGAGCCGATCCTGTTGCAGCGGCAGATGGGAGTAGCGTTGGATCCAGCCGCGTTTGATCATCGCGCCGCCAGGCGGCGCAGGCGCTTGCTGGTATTGGGCCGAGAACGCGTCGCTGCCCAGTTGCAGCTTTAGGGTCTCGAGCACCGCGAGCGGCTCGCGCTCGGACGAAAGCGCCTCCCCCGCCTTGCGGCGATAGACCTTTCCTTCCGAGATTGCGATGTCTTCATCGATCTCCGCGATCGCTGGCAAGCTGAGAACCGTCCAGTCGTCCGAGAGAGACTGCACAAAACCAGTCAGGTCGTCCAA
>DATCEJ010000349.1:0-2508 GCA_036510135.1 Roseiarcus sp.
GCGCCGCAAGATCAGCCGCGTTGCGAACGCCTCCCGCGGCATAAATTTCACGCCCGCCGGCGATTGACCGGATCGAGGCAAGCCGCCCGAGATCGGGGCCTGCGCCGCTGCCGACCCGCGCAAGGGTCATGATGATGATTCGGCGCGGCCAAAGAGCCGGTTCGGCCAATATCTCTTGTGGGCCCTGGAAAGCATCGCCGCGAAAATCGAGTGAGAGCACGATGCGCATCGAGTCCCGGTGCTGCGCAATCAGCTTGCTGTCGCGTTGCGATTCGCTACCAATCACCGGCGTCCCGAGGTCAGCCCTGATGAGAGCGTGCAGCGAGGAGCCATTCGCCGCGCCGTTGTCGACCCACATGTGCAGTGCTGGAAACTCTTCGCGGATCCGGCGTAGCGCCTGGAAATTGTCCCCGTGCCTCTGGATCGCGTCGAGATCGGCGACATAAAGCGTTGGGAACGGATAGACCGCCAGAAGGCCGCGCACGACGTCCACCGGGTCGTTGGTTGGGGAAAGCGGCGATTCAAGCGGTCGGTAGGACGCACGATCGCCCATCCGCGCGCGGACGACCTGGCCGCCCATGAGGTCAATAACCGGGATGGCCTGCAAGTCCGGTTCCCGTGTCGCTAATTGCGAAGACCTGCGCCGCCTTATCCTTCAGCCAACTCCAGGCTTCAGCCTCCGCCGGTCCGGCTGTCTTGCTGATGGTGATTTCGAGGCGGGCAAGTTCCGCTTCGATGTCGGAGCGAGGCAGAAGATGTAAGCGGCTCACCAGCACCGCGGCCTCGATCACGGCCGCTTGCGCGCGATTGAAGCCTTGGAACGCCGCGTGCGAGGCGCTGTGCGCAACGCGGCATACGAAACGAGGCCTGAGCTCCTGTTCGCGCACCTCGAAGACAACGAGTTCCAAATGCGAGAGGGTCGTCGCCAAGCGCGGCGCGGCGACGACTGTGGCTGGCGTTAGCGGCCAATCGCGACGTCCCGTGAGGCATCCGGCAAAGACGCGCACGTCGTCGGTAAAGTTGGCGACGGCGAATGGCGCCACACGCAGATTGTCGAGCGTCGTCGAGGGGTGAAACGGCGCCAGTATCCATCCCTCGCCTTCAGCGATCAGGCCCAAAGGCGCAATATGCGGCTTGCCGAGCGCATTGACCGTGATGACGATAGCCTCGCGAATCAGAGGCATCGAGTCACACCCGCGAACGCAGCGTATGGCCTGCTTCGCTCAGCCTAGTCCTGTCCTCGCTGCGGCGATCGACCGCGCAGCCCCAATCCAGAGGCTCGTCCTGGGCGTAGCGTTTGCCAAGCTGAAAGGCGATTTCGGCCTTCGTCAGCTCGGCCCCGAGATAGAACGCGTGAGCGCCGTCCATTTCGACCCCGAGTTTATCGTATAGCGCAAACGCCTCCCGAGCGACAAAATGGCCAGCGCGGTTGTAGACGTGAATTCCGTCCTCAGCGGCCTCTATCCGGTAGTTGTCGTCCTTCACTTGCGCGGAAATCTCAGCGATCTCTCCGCTCGAGTACGGAAATGGCTTCTGGTCGTGGACTTGCAACAGCGCGCGCCCATAGCCTCTCGGCAGACTGTGATCCGCCGCCGCCGCGTACATGATGCGGCGCGCCGCATCATGCTCCTGAATGGTGCGGCGCGTGTGCGGGCTGACATGGACAGTGAGCACGTTCGTGATGCTCAATTCCGAACAGATTCCGAGCAGCAACGCGGTAACGCCAACGGAGTCGGCGTCGGTCAATTCCGTCAGGTTCCCAGTGCCCATCAGCATTTCCGCGTCGGGCAAGCGCGCGCGCACTTCGCGATAGCGCGAGAGCGACTCAGCGAAACCGAAATGAATGGGATCGATAACCGGGTCGAGGATAGCGCCGAGGCCCCGCTTCTGCGCATCTTCAGCCGCGCGATAGAGCGAGACGAGATCCCCATGCTGGGCCGGAATCAGCACCGGTCGTGCGCCCGTCTCCTCGGCGATCGCGACATTGCGCTCGGTGAGGCTGAGGAGATAATCGGCGCCGGCCCTTCCTCCGCGACGCAGTTCCACCGCGTCAGCAGAATCGACGCTGACGGCGAATCCTCTCGCCTTCAATTCTCGCACGGCGTCCTCGAGATGGGGGAATGGCGTATCGGGCAAACACACGAGATCGATGACGTCGGCCCCTTCGACGCGCAGGAGCTCGGCGCGCGCGAGAATTGCTCCGAGGCTCATCTGCGACGCATCGACAATCTCAGCGAAGATTCTGAGCGCATGGCGCGACAGATCGAGAGCCGCTCCCGCCTTGCCGAAAAACATGGGCAGGTCTTTCAATTCATCGGGGCCGCGCTGAAAGGACACGCCAAATTCCTGAGCCAGGCGCGTGAGGTCAGCGCGGCAACGGCCCGGGACGACCACACGATCGGCGTTGATCGGGCGCGGCAGCCTGCGCATGAGGATGGGCTCGGTCATCAGCGCCGCAACCTTTACGCCCACGTTGAAGATAGACCAGTCGAACGGCGTTGGCGCCAT
>DATCEJ010000350.1:0-2761 GCA_036510135.1 Roseiarcus sp.
CAATGTGCCAATGACTTCGAGATGGCTGAGCTCCTCCGTTCCGATGTCCATGAGCATGTCTTTCAGGCCCGGATCATCGCAATTCAGACCTTGAATCGAATATTGCATCGCGGCGGCCAGCTCGCCGTTTGCGCCGCCGAATTGTTCCAGAAGCATTTTACCAAAACGGGGATCTGCTTCTCCGACCTTCACGGTGTACATCAGTTTCTTTACGTGGTGATACATTTCATTTGCTCCCATCCTCAACGCCCACCAGCAAATTAAACACGAGCAAACGCTCGTTGTTCCGGAGGTCGACCCGGCGGGGTGGCGGCTTCGGGCCGCTGAATAAACCTGACGCCGCTCGCTCCGCTATCCAGAACTCCGGCGCGGATGAGCATCACGATGGGGCTTGCCACCATCCCACTCGAGAAAGCGTTCGAACTCGTCTTGGATCATCTGCCTACATCAGCGCTCCGGCTGTGCTGCAAAACGCTTCTCTCCAGCATTTCGGGATGCTAATACAGTTGAATTAAAACACCAATGCAGCCGTATTAGGAGCGAAAATGGAGCAGGATCAGCGCGAGGCGCTGCTCGACGCCGGGGTTCGCGTCGTGCATGCGCGCGGCCTCGCCGCCACGGGTGTTCGCGACATTGCGATGGCGGCGGGCGTGCCGCAGGGCTCGTTCACCAACCACTTCCGCTCGAAGGAGGCGTTCGGGATCCTCGTTCTCGATCGTTACGCCGAGAGGATCGACGCGATCATGCGCGAGACGCTGGGCGACGACGCGCGCGCGCCGGCGGAGCGGCTGAGGGCCTATTTCGATCGGATCGCGGAATCATCGGCGGAGGCCGGGTGGCGGCGCGGGTGCATGGTTGCCGATCTTGCCGGTGAGATCGCCTTTCACGATGACGCTCTTCGCGCGCGGCTGTGCGCGGTGCTCGCCGCGCAATCCGCGCGGTTCGAGAACGTCGTTCGCCTGGCTCGGCCTGGCGACGAAGCCGGGGCGGCGGATCTGGGCGCCTTCCTGCTCGCGGCCTGGCACGGCACGCTGCTCAGAATGAAGGTCGAGCGGAACGCGACCGCCCTTGACCGCTTTCGGCGGATGCTGGCGTCTCTTCTGGGTCCGACTTCGCAGCGGTGATTTCTGCCTGTACCCATGCCGCGATCGCCTCGTCTTCGGCGCTGGCGCGAGGACGGCCGCGTCTAGGCGTTGTTGCCGAAATCCTCGCCCAGCGCTTCCCGCGAGAGCCGTTGGCCTCGCGCTGCCGCGGTCCCTCGAACAGCTTCGCAATTCGTCGATGAGGGCGTCGCCGCTTAAGCCGCCTGGTCGCAAATAATCGGTCAGCAATCGTTGCGCCTCCGCGATCAACGCGTCCTGGGCGCGAACTGCAATTTCAAGTTCGGCGCTTCGGTCTGTCATGGCTGATACTCCCGCAATAACGTCGGATCGTCGCCGTTGTTTCCGTGGTTGCGCTCCGGCTCACGGATTGCCCGGCGCGGGCGCCACATCGCTCCGATCATCGGCGCCGACTCCCTGTCAGCCAGTGGAAATTTTCGCCCTCAATACCCACATCTTAATTCAACGCGCTGCACCGGCTCTGAACAGCCCTCAGCGGCGCCCCCGCACTGGCGAACGGCGGCGGCTTTCCCCTTGCCGCCTGCCGACCGCTGAGGGCCCCGTCGCCGGCTCATAACCCCCATGAGTCGGCGACACCGGCCCTTTCCCGCTTATGAGGGCAAGGCAGCCTGCCGCCATGCCTTTAGATGATGGGTTCGGCGCGCTCGGCTGCCGCCGTTCGCCGCAGCGCCTGTGGGGCTTGGCCGAGAACACGGACAAAGGCCCGGCGCATCCGTTCCTGATCTCCGAATCCGGTTTCGCGCGCGACCACTTCAATCGGGTGTCGGCTTTGCGCGATCATCAAGCGCGCTGCTTCGAGCCTGAGGCTCTCGATCGCCTTGGCGGGCGTCGTGCCGGTCGCGGTCCGAAACGCGCGGCTGAACTGGCGTGGACCGAGGCCCGCGGCATTTGCCAGCTCCTCGACCGAAAGCGCCGCGCATAAGTTTTGCCGGGCGTAGGCGAGCGCGTGCTGAATGCGATCGGATTTCGGATTCATGTCCAGCAACGCCGAATGCTGCGACTGTCCGCCTGAGCGCTGGTGGTCGACCACAAGGATGCGCGCCACAGTGCGCGCCAGCTCTTGCCCATAGTCGCTCTCCAGCATGTGAAGCGTGAGATCGATCCCGGCGCTGTTGCCGGCCGCGGTCCAGATCGGTCCATCGACGATGTAGATGCGATCCGCCTCGAGTCGGACCTCCGGGAAACGCGCCTTTAATTCGTCAGTGAAAAGCCAGTGGGTCGTGACCCGGCGATTGCCGAGCAGGGCTGCGTCGGCAAGCGCGAAAACGCCGGTGCAAATGGAGGACATCCGGCGCGAAATCTTCGCGGCTTCGGAGAGGAAGGCGAGCAGCTTAGGCGAGGTCGGGACGACACGGGTGTTGCCGCCGATGATCACGGTGTCGAAACGCCTGTCGCCAAAGGCTTTCGTCTCCAGGCTCGTGCCGGAAGCGGATGGAACGGGGGCGCCATCCTCGGACAGCACATGAATGTCGTAGAGCTGCGTCCCGGCGCTGAAATTGGCGAATTCGAAAACCGAAAGCGCGGCAAGGCTCATGACGGGAAAGCCGGGCGTGACCACGAAGCCGACGCTCAGCATGCCTGATCCCGTGACCCGAAAAGAGGGATGTACGACATATCCGCCGTTCACGGAAGGCGTTACC
>DATCEJ010000351.1:0-4053 GCA_036510135.1 Roseiarcus sp.
CTTCCGGATCACCCCAAGGGCCTGCCGCCGTCCACTGGCAGAATGGCTCCGGTCATGAACGTCAGGCTGGTTGCCACCGCGAGCACGGCCTGAGCAACCTCCGCAGGGTCAGCCAGCCTGCGCAGCGGCGTGCGGCCGGCCTGCTCGTCACGCCAGCTTTGATCCAGTCCGCGCACGAACTCGGTGTCGACAAGGCCCGGCGAGACCGAAACGACCCGAATGTCCGGCGCAAGCGCGCGAGCGAGCGACTTTGTCAGATTGTCGACCGCAGCCTTCGAGGCGCAATAGACGATGTTGCTCCCCATCGCCGTGACGCCGGCGATCGACGAGATGTTGACGATCACGCCCCCTTCGCCTCGCCGCATGAGCGGCACAGCCGCCCTGACGCTCGCGATCACGCCGCGCACGTTGACATCGAGAATGCGGCTGATCAGCGCGTCATCGAGCGCATCGAGATCGCCATGCGGCACGAAGTGCGTGATTCCGGCCGAGTTGACGAGAAGGTCGAGCCGGGCGTGTCGCTTGTCGACCGCCGCGATCGCGTCCTTAAGCGCTGCGCTGTCGGTCACTGGCATGCGCAACGCCATGTGCCCGTCGCCGGGCAATTCGCCAAGCATCGCTTCCGCCTTCTCGCTGGCGGAATTGTATCCGATGGCAACGGCGGCGCCCGCTTGCGCGAGCGCCATGCAGATCGCCGCGCCAATTCCTCCCGTTCCGCCGGTTACGACCGCCACGCGGCCCGCGAGAGGCTGAGACGGCATGGGCTCGTCGCTATTCTGAGGGTTGCGAACGGCGATGCGCAACGAGGGCCATCAGCCGCCTGTCACGCCACGCCGACCGTTCCGGAAGCTTGTCCTGCGCCAGCGCCGCGCGGCGCTCCGATCTCGCCCGCTCGATCAGCTCCGGTGACCACGGGCGCGGATTGGACCGCGATTGCGCGATCGAGTGGTAAAGCGGCCCAAGCCGTCGGGCGTAGTCGTCGACGCCGCCCGGCGCGTTCAAATCGATCGTCTCGAACGGTCCCATGAACGACCAGCGCAAGCCGAGACCCTGCGACACGCAGAGGTCGATGTCGGCGGCGCTCGCATAGCCCTCTTCGAACAAAGCCCAGGCCTCTTTGAGAAGCACGCCCTGCAGACGGTTGAGGATGAACCCTTCGATCTCCCGATTGACCACGATCGGCGCCTGGCCGACCGCCTCCATCACGCTGCGAAGCCAGGGCAGGATCGCCGGATCGGTCCACGGCGCCGGAACGAGTTCAACCAGCGGGACGAGATGCGGCGGATTGACCGGATGGGCGATGAGAAACCGTTCCCGGCGCGGCGCATGCTCGGTGAAGGCGGAAGCCGGAATGCCGGAGCTCGAACTTCCGACGACCGCGTCATCCCGGATCAGGGCGCCGATGGCCTCCGAGACCTCGCGCTTCTCGGGGATCCGCTCGAACACCGATTCCTGAACATAGTCCACGTCGGCGACCGCGGCGCGCAGGTCGTCAACGACAGTCACGCGCGAGCAGATTGCGTCGACGCCGTCAACGAGGCCCGCTTTCGCCATGTCTTCGAGGCTTGCGCGAATTCGCGCGGCCGTCATCCGCCGGATGTCCTCGCTGGCGTCGAACGCACGGACATTGACGCCCGCGCGCGCGAAGACAATGGCCCAGGCTGAGCCGACAAGCCCCGCGCCGACGACGCCGACCGTTTGTAGCGAAGAGCCCGCCATCAACGCACCCGCGATTTTTCGCCGTCCGCGAGGCAGATCTCGCTGATACGCAAGCCATCCGCCGTGATCCGCGACGGGAACCGGTCCTTGAGGCGCTCTTCGTGCACCGGAATAACCCGGCGCGCCTCGTAGCCTACGGACTTCATCATCGCCTCGGTCGCCATCACAAGATTCTCCTGACTTCCGACGGCAAGGCCGACGGGCACATACATCTGGTCCACGTCCACGACCGCTCCGGGTCCCTCGACATTCTCGAACACATAGACGAGATCGCCGGCAAGCGCCCAGGCGTCGCTCGATTGCGACTTTCCGTCGTTGCGCACATGCACCCACATCGAGCCGAAGGTGTGGCTATCGTAGGCGACGTGCAGGTCGATGTTGGGAAGAACATTTTCGAGCGGACCGTCGACGCAGACGAGACGCTTCTGACGGGCGAGGTCGACCCCGCGGATGATGTCGCCCGGATCGATTGCGACCATCATCCAGCGCAGCCGGTCGGGCAGCGACATGGCCCAGACCCATTTCGTGACCTCGCGTTCCTGGATGTAAAAAGTCGCCTTCGGGAAGTCCTCGACATTGCCGAAATGATCGAAATGCGCGTGGCTGATGAACACAGTGTCGACGTCCGCTGGCGTCAATCCGACGGCGGCCAGGACTTCCTTTGGGGAATGCCAGTTCTCGACTCCGAACTTGTCACCCAGCGCCTTGCCGTATTCCTTATTGTTGTAGCCCACGTCGACCATCGCGACGTGGTTCTTCCCCTTGATCAGCGCGTAGCAATAGGGGAGCTTGACGTATCCCTGATTGTGCGCGCCGTAGAGAACGCCGCTCTTGTGGTACTTGGTGACGTACGAATATTCCAGAACCCAAATCGAATAGTCGGCCATGCGTTCCCTCCTTGTTTATTCTGAGGTGCACGCCGTCATGGGCGCGCAATTGCAGCAGGACTGGCGGAAGTCGACCATCGCCAATCCGAGCTTGTCGATCGAGCAGAGCTGAACAAGTCGATAGGCCGCGGCGATGCGATCGAGAGCGAGAGAAACGTCTACTTTTTCTTTCGTTGCCGAGGCTTCCAGCGCGTCGAGGCAGGCGCCGACAAGACGAGCGGCGCGTGTGAGGTTGTCCAGCTGGCGCTCGCAGCCGCGCGGTGCGCTGAGGTCGCCCAGTGTTGCGGTCACTTCGCGCCATTGCTCGCGCGCAACGGCGATGGCGGGAAGATCGACGATCTCGCGCCGCCAGCATGTTTGCGCCAGAACAAGCAGGCCCGCCGCCTGTCCGATCAGCCGGCGCAAAGCGTCGTAAGGCCGTCTCAGTGTGGCCGCCGCGGCGGCGTCGACCTCCGCGACCTTGGGCTCAGGAAGCGCAGCCTCGGCCACCGCCGGACAGTCCCAGCGATGGACCAAGGCCGCGCGATCGAGCATGTCTCTGCCGCTACTCGGCATGGCTGACCTCCCGGGTGGAAGCGCGTTCGACGAGTTCGCCCGGAAAGCGTTCGATTCGCGGTTCCAGTTGCGCGGAGCCGAACAGCATTCCGATCAGCTCCATTGTCACATCGATCATCTTACCCACCGGCTGGCGCACGGTGGTCAGCGCGTGGGACGGCCAGCAGGCCATGGCGATGTCGTCGAAGCCGACGACCGAGAGATCGCCCGGAATGTCGAGTCCGAACTCCCGGCGCGCCGCATCCATGAAGCCGATCGCGAGAATATCGTTGGCGCAGAACACTCCATCCGGGCGGCTCGTCCCGCCAAGCAGGCGGGCGGCGGCTTCGTATCCGCGCTCGTAAGCAAAGGCGCCAGCCTCGACGCAGATCGGTTCTTCGAGTCCGTGGTCGAGGCACCCGCGCCGATAGCCCTCCCACCGGTCGACATTGGTGGAGGCGTCCGGCCGGCCCGCCACGAAGGCGAGGCGCCGATGACCAAGCTTGATCAAATGATCGGCGACGAGCCGCCCGCCGCCGATATTGTCGCAGGTCACGCCGAATGCGTCGACGTTCAGCGGGCGCCGGTTGAAGAAGAGGACCGGCGTGCCTGCGTGCCCGCACGCTTCGGCGGCCTCGGACGACAGCGTCGCCGCGAGAACGATGACCACGTCGGGCTGATAGGACAAGAGAAGCTTGACCGCGTCATCGAGCGAATCGCTCGTGCCGGCGGCCGTCAGCATCACGTTGAGGTCGATCTCGCGCAACCTTTCCGTGAGCCGCGTCAGGACCTCCGGATAGAAAGGGTTGTTGATGTCGGACGTGACCACGCCCGCGATCCGGGTGCGCTTGGTGATCAGGCTTCGCGCCAGTGGATTGGGAGCGTATCCAATTTCGGCCGCCCGCGTGAGCAC
>DATCEJ010000352.1:0-13385 GCA_036510135.1 Roseiarcus sp.
GGCGCCGAGGTGATCAAGATCGGCGTCGAGCCGAACGGGCTCAACATCAATTTCGAGGTCGGTTCGACCGCGCCTGAGACTCTGGCGCGCAAGGTCCGCGAGATGCGGGCGGATGTCGGCATCGCGCTCGACGGCGACGCCGACCGGATGATCCTGATCGACGAGAAGGGGCGTCTGATCGACGGCGATCAGGTGATGGCGGTCATCGCCGAGAGCTGGCGCGACGAGGGCCGATTGTCCAAGCCGGGCGTGGTCGCCACCGTCATGTCAAACCTCGGGCTTGAGCGCCATCTTGCGAGCCTGGGGCTCACGCTCGAGCGCACCGCGGTCGGCGACCGGTACGTGATCGAGCGCATGCGGCAAAAAGGCTTCAACCTGGGCGGCGAGCAATCCGGCCATATCATCCTGTCCGACTATTCGACCACCGGCGATGGTCTCGTGGCGGCGATGCAGGTGCTGGCGATGGTGCAGAAGCTCGGCAAGCCGGCAAGCGAAGTCTGCCGGCGGTTCGAGCCGGTGCCGCAGGTGTTGCGCAACGTTCGTTTCAAGGGCGGCCGCCCGCTCGAGAATCCCGCGGTGGCGAAGGCGATCGCGGACGCAACCGCTCGCCTCGGCTCACATGGCCGGCTTCTGGTCCGTCCGTCGGGCACCGAGCCGGTCATCCGGGTGATGGGCGAAGCGGACGATCAGGCGCTGGTCGACGCGCTGGTCAGCGATGTCTGCGAAGCCGTCGCCGGCGCCGCCTAGGGACGGGGCGATTCTAGCGAAACCCTGAAGAATTCTTAACCGCGCGAAAAAAATCCTGCTTTCAAATTTTTCGAATCACCGTAACATGCCAGTGTCGTCAACCAGCCGAAAGGAGGTGATCCAGTGTCTCATTGTCTTACGCCCCGCGTGATCGACGAGGCCTGGGTTATTGCCCCCGCGAAGGAATTTCGCGCATAGCGCTCGCTAGGCAAGAACTCTAGGGCGCCGACGAGCTTTGCGTGGCGCGACAATGGAAGGGTCGTTCCGAAAGGAATGGCCCTTCTCGTTTGTGGCGGAATGACTGAGTAGTCGGCGCGGGCAGCTCCGCCTTGTCGCCGCCAATTTGACGAAAGTCTAATTGACGATTCGGACCCCAGCCGAGACTACCTTATGCTGACGATCGAGGCGATGGCTCACCTCGTTGGAGTAGAGGCGAGCGCAACTCGCGTCGGTTTTTGGAGTTAGAACGGTCAATTTAAAAAGTCGTCAATGGGAGGACTGATCATGTCGCGGACAACAAACACGATCCTGGGCGCCAAAGTATCCCGCCGCGCGGCGCTGCACAGCGCAGCCGGGATCCTCGGCGGGGCGATCCTGCCCGGCGGGCTGATTTTGCCGGCGCGCGCCGCCGACAACCCTCCGCTCGGAACCTATCCCGAGGGCTCGTCCGGCACCTCCGTCTTCGTCGGCATATCAGTGCCGCGCACCGGCACTTACGCAGCGTCCGGAGAGGACCTCATCAAGGGCTACCAGCTGGCCATCGAGCATCTGAACGAAGGCAATGCGCTGATGCAGAAAATCTCGCCCAACATCAAGAAGGGGGTTCTGGGCAAAGAGGTCAAATTCGGCATCGCCGACAGCGAAGCCAAGCCGAACACAGCAGTGCAGAATTTGGGCAAGTTCATCAGCGACAACAAGGCGGTTTTGGTCACCGGCAGCGTCTCGAGCGCCGAAGCGGTCGCCGACAACAAATTTGCGGACCGCGAAAAGGTCATTTACCTGCCGGGCATATCGGGTTCGAACGACACCACGGGCAAGGATTGCGTCCGCTATTCCTTCCGTGAATGCTTCTACGGCCAGACCGCCGCGAAGGCGATCGCGCCTGAACTCATAAAGACGCTCGGCAAGAATAAGAAGGTCGCCTATCTGACGCCCGATTACACCTATGGCCACACCGTCCAGAAGTCGGTGGAGGAGTACGTGAAGGAGGGCGGCTGGACCACCGCGACCGATCAGGTTTCGCCCCTGGGAACGACGGAGTTCAGTTCCTATCTCCTGAACGTCGCCAACAGCGGCGCCGATGTCGTCGTCAACATCAATTTCGGGCGCGACGCGGTCCTGTCGATCAAACAGGCCAAACAGTTCGGCATTCTCGACAAGATGACGCTCGCGGTGCCCTACAACACCCCATTCCTGGCCAAGGAGGTCGGCGCCGACACGATGCAGGGCGTCCTCGCCGCGACCGACTACTGGTGGACCCTGGAGGACAAGTTCCCGCTCGCAAAGATGTTCAACGACGCGTTCCGCGCCAAATATGGCAGCCTCCCCGAGTGGGGCGCCAACGCCGCCTACATGCAGCTGGCGATGTGGGCGGATGCGGTCGAGCGGGCCAAGTCCTTTTATCCGCCGGATGTCATCAAGGCCTATGAGGCCGGCGCAAAGGTTCAATCGACGGTCGGCGAGGTTTATTTCCGTGGCGCCGACCATCAGTTGGTGCGGCCCGTCATCATCGAGCGTGGGAAAAAGCCCGCGGATATGAAGAACCCCGACGACTTTTACGAGATCGTCGAGGTCGTGCCCGGCGAAGGTCTGATGCAGGCGCCGGACGCGTTCGGATGCAAGATGGGCGGCTACACCTAAGTCGAGCCAGAACGTCGCTCAAGCGCGGAGTCGCATTTGCTCTCTTGGGCGAATCTGCTGTCGCAGACCTTCAACGGGCTGGTGGTCGGCGCCCTGCTGGCGCTGATCAGCTCAGGTCTGACGATTATCTACGGCACTTTGGGCGTGCTCAACCTCGCCCATGGCGCGATGTTCATGGTGGGCGGCTACGCGGGCGTGGTCGCCTACCAATATACCGGTTCGTTTCTCGTCGCGATCGTGGCCGGAGCGGGTTTCGTGCTGGTTCTCGGCGTTCTGATGGAGCGGTTGGTCATCAGACATTTTTACGAACGGCCCGCCGAGGATCAGATCCTGGTGACGTTCGGCTTGGGGATCGTCTTCGTCGAAACCATACGCTTCTTCTTCGGCAGCCTATCGCAATCCATGCCGCCGCCGAGTTGGGCGGAGGGCGTAACCTCGCTCGGCTTCATGATTTATCCGACGTACCGCCTTGCGGTCGTGGGCATCATCGCGGTCACGCTGCTGGCGCTGTACCTCGTCCTCTATCGCTCGCGCCTCGGCATGATCGTGCGCGCGGGGATCGAGGATTCTGTCATGGTCGATTCGCTCGGCATCAATGTCATGCGGGTGTTCATGGTCGTCTTCGGCATCGGCTCGATGGCGGCCGGCTTCGCGGGCATCGTCAACGTTCCGATCGCGCCGATAACGCCCGACATCGGCGAGGCGACTCTCGTCGAGGCCTTCGTCGTCGTCGTGATCGGGGGCGTAGGCTCCTTTCCTGGAGCGGTTCTCGGTGGCCTGATCGCGGGCGAGATCTTGAGCCTGACCTCGATGATCAATCCGAGCTATTCGCAGGTCATGCTGTTTGTCGTGATGACCCTCGTTCTCGTGCTCCGTCCGCGCGGGTTGCTTGGAGCCGAGGGACGCAGCTGACGATGAACCAACGTCCGCGCGGACCGCGAGCCCTCCTGCCCGAAGCGTCAATCGCGCTCGTCCTGCTGGTCGCGCCGTTTGTGCTGCCTAAAATCGGGCTCGTCCCCGATACGATGAACCGCATTCTGGTTTTCGGGCTGTTCGGCATCGGGTTTGACTTGTTGTTCGGCTATGCCGGGATGTTGTCCTTTGGGCAGGCGGCTTTCTTCGGCACGGGCGGCTTCATCGCCGCCTATCTGCTGACCCAGACAGGCATGAGCAGCGTGATGCTGGGCTTGGCGATCGGGACGGTCGGCGCGGCCGTCGCCGGCTACTTCGTCGGTTTGATCGCGCTCAGACGGACTGGCATCTATTTCGCGATGATCACCGTCGCCATCGGCGAAGTCTTTTTCTTCATGGAAAACGGGCCTTTATCGTCATTTACCGGCGGCGAGAATGGTCTGCCGGGAGTGCCAGGGCCGACTTTCAATCTGGGCTTTGCGACAATCCACGCGACCAGCGGTTGGTCGATGTATGGATTTCTCGCGGTCTCTTATGTTGTCGGCGTCGTGATCGGGCGGCGCATCGTGGCCTCGCCGGTCGGTCTCATCTGGGTCGCAATTCGCGAAAACCCGCTGCGCGCGGCGGCCGTCGGCCACAACGTGCATGCTTATAAGCTGCTCGCCTTCGTCATCGCCGCGGCGTATTCCGGCGCCGCCGGCGGGTTGCTGGGCGTCATGCAGGGCTACATGCCTCCCGATGCTTTCACGTTCGAAACGTCGGGGCAGGTGATCATGATGACCGTGATCGGCGGTCTGGAGACCCTGTTCGGTCCTCTGGTGGGCGCGGCGGTGTGGCTCTACCTGCGCGACTTTCTGCAGGGCGGACTGGGTCTGGGCGCTTCCTGGAAGCTCGTGCTCGGCCTCGTCTTCGTGCTGCTCGTGTCATTCCTGAGACGCGGAATCCTCGGCGGCATCGCAGACCTCTACGCGCGTCTCGCCCGCGGTGGCGCGACCGCGGGCGAACAACCTGCGGCGCCGGATTTGTCCCTCGATGAACTCAGCCTCTCGACCAACCCGGCGGCCACGCGCGCCCCGCCCCTCCCCAGCCGTCCGATACCGGCCTACACCGGACCAATCCTCGTAACCAAGGGCCTGACGAAGCGATACGCCGGGTTGCTCGCCAACAGCGACATTGATTTCTCGGTTGAGCAGGGGGAGCTTCGCGGCATCATTGGCCCGAACGGCGCGGGCAAGAGCACTTTTTTCAAAATGCTCACCTGCGAGGTTCATCCGACTTCGGGAACGATCACCTTCGAAGGCCAGGACATCACGGGGCGCGAAGTCACCGAAGTCTGCCAGACGGGCCTGACCAAGAGTTACCAGGTCAACCAATTGTTCAACCGGCTGACGGCGCGCCAGAACATTATGATCTCGGCGCTGGCGGAAAAGCGCGGGCCGTTCCGCCTCGACTTGCTGCGCGACCCCGCGCACATCCCGGAGCTCGCCGATCTGGTGGATCATACGCTGGACTTGGTCGAATTGACGGGCCGCGCCGACGTTCCGGTTTCGAATCTCGCCTACGGCGAGAAGCGGCGGTTGGAGATTGGCCTCGCGCTGGCGACTTCCCCCAGCCTCCTTCTGCTCGACGAGCCGTTGGCCGGAATGAGCCCCCGAGAACGGGTCGAGACGGTGAAGCTTTTGAAGTCGATCAGCCGCGGCCGCACGACCATAATCATCGATCACGACATGGACGCGTTGTTTGAGCTGGTGGAGCGCGTGACGGTCCTTCAGGAGGGGCGAATCCTCGTCGAGGGCTCCCCTGACGAAATCAAGGCCAACGCGACCGTGCGGGAAGCTTATCTCGGGGGCGTCCTGGTATAATGAGCCTTCTGCAGGTTAGCGGCCTCAATAGCTATTATGGGGATTCCCATATTCTCTTCGACATTTCTCTCAGGGTGGAGAGGAACGAAGTGGTCGCCCTCTTGGGCCGCAACGGCGCGGGAAAGAGCACGACGCTGAAGAGCCTGATGGGCGTGGTGCGTCCCCGTTCGGGCTCGGTGATGTTGGATGGCGTCGAATATGCCGGCCAGCCGAGTCACGCGCTCGCCAGGAGCGGGATGCAACTGGTGCATGAGGACCGCCGCATTTTTGGCAGCCTGAACGTCGAGGATAACATTGTTCTAGCCAGCCTCACTGCCAAGCAGCCCTGGCCGCTGGACCGCATTTACGCAATGTTTCCGCGCCTGAGGGAACGCCGTGGCAGCCGTGGCACCGATCTGTCGGGTGGCGAACAGCAGATGCTTGCGATCGCCCGCGCGCTGGTGCGCGATCCCAAAATCGTCCTGCTTGACGAGCCTTTCGAAGGACTGGCGCCGGTCATCGTGCGCGACCTGGTTCAGGCCTGTCGCGCTCTCGCCGCCGCCGGGCAGACGATTGTGCTGGTAGAACAGAACATTGCAGCGGCATTGGCGCTCTCCCATCGCGTTTATATCCTCAATAACGGCCATGTCGTCCACGAGGGTCCCGCCAGCGAATTGAGAGAGGATCCGGAGGTCCTGCATCGCTATCTCGGGGTGTAAATTATCCCGGAGGGCCGCGAAACCCTGCAAAATTGCTCCCAGATCGCGCGCGAGACCGCCGATTTGTCGAACTACCCGCTCTCCGGGGCGCGATGCACTCAATTCAACAATATATCGATGTGTTTATGTCTAAGATCTTTGTTTAGCCGTCCTCTGGTCGCAGAAAGTTTGTGCCGGGGCCGGCAATCAGGTAGGCTATCGAAACGGGACAGGCCCCGGGTCCGGACGAGTCCAATGCTTGGGTTTCGCGGTCCGAATTCCCATATCCCAAGCCTGTCATCGCGGCTTCTCCGGGATAGCCGTCAGAAAAGGCCACGCGAATGGATTTCCTCAAGCCACGGTCGCACCGCATGAATCGCCGCAGACGCATTTATGAAGGTAAAGCCAAGGTCCTCTATGAGGGCCCGGAGCCTGGCACCCTCATCCAATATTTCAAGAATGACGCGACCGCGTTCAACGCCAAGAAGCATGAGGTCATCGAAGGCAAGGGCGTCCTCAACAACCGAATCTCGGAATACGTCTTCCAGCGGCTGAACGACATTGGCGTGCCGACCCATTTCATCCGCCGACTCAACATGCGCGAGCAATTGATTCGCGAGGTCGAGATCATTCCGCTCGAGGTCGTGGTGCGCAATGTGGCGGCCGGGTCGCTGTCCACCCGCCTTGGCCTTGAGGAAGGCACGCAGCTACCGCGGTCGATCATCGAATTTTATTACAAGAATGATCAGCTGAACGACCCGATGGTCTCGGAAGAGCACATCACCGCGTTCGGCTGGGCCGCGCCGCAGGAAATCGACGACATCATGGCGCTCGCGATTCGCGTCAACGACTTCTTGTCCGGCCTCTTCCTCGGCGTCGGCATCCGGCTGGTCGATTTCAAGATCGAAACCGGGCGCTTGTGGGAAGGCGAGAATATGCGAATCGTGCTCGCCGACGAGATCAGCCCCGACTCGTGCCGTCTTTGGGACGTCAAGACCAACGACAAGATGGACAAGGACCGCTTCCGCAAGGACTTGGGCGGGATGATCGAGGCCTATACCGAGGTCGCTCGAAGGCTTGGCGTCGTACAAGAGGGCGAGTATACGCGCGCGGCGGCGGGCCCCCGGTTGGTAAAATAGGCGCTTAGCGGCGGCGAACTCTAGCGAGACGCGCTGGCGCTTTGTGAAATGGGCCGCGTTGATGGACAGCGACCGTGCATTCGGCCCTGTCGCCTATGCGCCAGACCTGTGGCGCACTCAGGAAGCGGAACTTTCAGCACGCTCCGGCGAATTTCCGCCAGGACAGCGTGATGAAACCAGACGGTTGACGCGCGATTGACCGTGAGCCGTCGTTCGGCGACCTGCGCTGGGAAACTTGACGCCGCAATTCGCGCCAGACACTTGCGTCGTTTTTTTAGACGCAATTTATTTGCGCCGCGAACGCGGTAAAAAAATGTTTGGGAGGCGCAATTGGCGCTCACCAAAGAGCAACGTCTAAATCGCGACACCGGGCCAAAGCGCATTCTCGCCCTCGACGGCGGCGGCATCCGGGGCGTTCTGACGCTAGAATACCTCGAGGTCATCGAGACGCTGCTGCGGCAGCGGCGAAATGACCCGGACCTGCGGCCAGATCGATAGAGCTGTTGGCGAGATGAAGCTCGACAGCCAGAACGGTCCACAACTTGCGACCTACGCCGCTATAATGTGTTGCTCGAGCAGGCCTGGCTGAGCTCCACGCTCAAAGTCAAACTCTCGCCGGACAAGCTCACCCAAATCCGCAAGATGGACAAACCGGCAATATGGAGAGCCTTGCAGAAATCGATCGAGTCGCGGCGAAGGAGCAGATCAAGGCCGAACATTTCCCGCCGGCGTTCGATCTTCGCTAGCGCTTAGCGCGTTCGAAAAGGAAGCGAGACTTATGGTGGAATCGAATCCGGACGGACCCCGAAAGGTTGTGCTGTTCAGCGGCCACATGATCGATGCTCCCGGCCGCGAGAAGCCTCGGTTTCCGCCCAACAAGGAGGCGATCGCGGCGCAAGCGATCGCCGGCGCTTTGGCGGATCTCCACGTCGGCCCGGACGACCTTTGCATTTGCGGCGGCGCTTGCGGTGGCGATCTGTTGTTCGCGGAGGCCGCGCTCGCACGATCTGCGCTGCTTGAGGTCTACATTCCCTTCGAAGAGCCAACTTTCCTCGAGAAATCGGTCGACTTCGCCAACAAAGACTGGCGCGCGCGGTTCTTTGCCGCCAAAGCGCGGTCGGCGCTGCATATGGCGCCTGACGAGCTCGGCCCGTTGCAAGAGGGCGAGAACCCCTACGAGCGCGAAAACCGCTGGATGCTGGACTCAGCTCTGCGCTTCGGCGTGGACAAGGTCGATCTCGTTTGCCTCTGGAACGGCGAGGGCGGCGACGGCCCAGGCGGCGCGCAGCACATGATGGAAGAGGTTCGCAACAAAGGGGGCCGCACGGTCTGGCTCGATACGACGAAACTTTGGGGTTGAACCGGCCAGCCACGCCGGCTCGCTCCTGCGGCAAGGGAGGAGTAGATGGCGCTTTGTTTTATGATTATGCCCTACGGACGAAGGGCGACCCAGGTCGAGCCGAGCAGCGACGCACCCGGCGAGATCGATTTCAACGCACTTTGGGATCGAGCGTTCGCCCCGACCATTAAGTCGCTCGGTTACGAGCCTGTGCGCGCGGATCAGGACACCGGCGCGCTCATCATCAATCAAATGATCGAGCGACTCTACTTCGCCGACCTCGTATTGGCCGACATGACGATCCCGAACGGCAACGTCTACTACGAGGTTGGCGTCCGGCACGCGGCGAAGAAAACCGGATGTGTACTGCTCGCAGCCGACTGGTCGAAGCAATTGTTCGACGTCGCCCAAATGCGGACTGTGCGATATCCGCTTTCTGACGGTGAAGTCGGAGAAGCCGCAGCCAAAGCGGTCATTAAGGCAATTACGGGAGAGATTGAAAAGCGTAGGGACGGTGTCTCGCCGGTATATGATTCGATCAAAGGATATCCGGATGAAGTAGACGAGACAGCGGCCTCGACCATGAAGGACGTCATGATCGCAACTGCCGAGTTTCAGGGCGAAATCCGCGCGGTGCGCGTCCTGCCGCACGCTGCGCGAATGGCGCGGGCAAAAGAGCTTCTCACGCGGTACTGGAAGGCGCCCTTCACGCCTCCGATTGCACTCGCGCTCCTGCTTCTGATGAAGGACAGTGCCGAGACGGCGGACGACTGGAGTTGGATTGCCGATTTCATCGGTAAGCTTCCAGCTTCTGTCGCGGAGCAGGAAGAGGCTCGCGAGTTGAACGCGTTCGCGCTCGCGAATGCCGGCAGACCCATCGAGGCCATCGGCAAGCTTGAGGCGCTGATCGCATCCCGGCCGACGTCGGAGCGGCTCGGTCTCCTCGGCGGCCGGTACAAGCGCCTTTACACAAAAGCGTCGACGCCGACGGAACAGATGCAATACCTCGCCAGGAGCATCGAAGCGTATGAGCGCGGCATGGAGCTCGACCTAAACCAGTACTATTGCTCGAGCAATCTGCCGCGCCTCTACAGAGCACGTAAGCACAAGGGCGACGACGAGCGCGCCCTCTCCGTCTCCAAGATCGTCATCGCTGCCTGCGAGCGGGCAAGGAAGCTCGGCTTGGCGGACGACTGGCTACAGGCCACCCTACTTAGCGCAGCATTCGACGCACACGACTGTGATAAGGCCGAGGAGTTGGCCGCCGAAGTCGCGAGCCAAGGTGCTTCGGCCTGGCAGATTAACAGCCTGTTGCATGACCTCAATGCGAGCGTTGCACTTGTCGAGGACAAGGACACAAAGGATCGCTTGCAAGCCGTTCTTGAGACGCTGCAAGGAACGTAGCCGTCGCGCATCACTGCGGCGGCGTCGACCCGACGAGAGCGAAATGCTTTGGATTAAGGCGGGTGGCGGGGAACAGGAAGGACAACAATGTGTTGCTGCAAATCAGAATCAAGGATAAACTCGCCCCATGAACAATCCTGACCTCATGGCCGCGACCGCAGGCTCCCGCTGCAAACCTTTCAATGGCGAGAAAGGAGGCGGAAAAAAGTTTCGAGATCTTATCCGTGTAACCTATTGAAAAGGCTCGATTCGCCGAGAGAATCCAAGGAAATACAAGCTCTTCCAACCCTCGTAAACGGGTGCTTTCGCGGTCAAACGGCCATGCGCCAAGGAAATCCAAACGGATCGGCTTGAACCAGCGCCACAGCCTGTCGCCAACGGCGCCTAAGCCGCGAGCTGCCGCAGCACGTAGGATAGAATCCCGCCGTTGCGGAAATATTCCAGTTCGTCCAACGTATCGATCCGGCAGACGAGCGGAACCATCAGCGCTTCTCCGTCGGCGGGTCGGATCTGAGCGTGCAACGTCTGGCGCGGCTTCAATGTCTCGCCGAGCCCGTGGATGGTCACGGTCTCGTCGCCCTTGAGGCCCAGCGTTTGCCAGCTCGTTCCTTCCTCGAACACCAGCGGAAGCACGCCCATGCCGACGAGGTTCGAGCGGTGGATACGCTCGAAGCTCCGCGCGATCACCGCGCGCACGCCCAAGAGCTTGGTGCCCTTCGCCGCCCAGTCACGCGATGAGCCGGTGCCATATTCGCGGCCCGCGAACACGACCAGCGGAACCTTATCGGCCTGGTAGCGCATCGCCGCATCATAGATCGCGAGACGCTCGCCGGACGGCTGCATAAGTGTGAAGCCACCCTCAACCACATTGCCCGTTTCGTCCTTCACCATCTGGTTCTTGATGCGGATGTTGGCGAACGTGCCGCGCATCATCACCTCGTGGTTGCCCCGCCGGGTGCCATACTGATTGAAGTCGACAGGGCGCACCTGATGTTCGACGAGATACTGGCCGGCCGGACTCGCGACCTTGATCGAACCCGCGGGCGAAATGTGATCCGTGGTGATCGAGTCGAGGAATAAAGCCAGGATGCGCGCGTTTTCGATGTCCGCGACCGGAACCGGGGTCTTGGTCAGCCCCTCGAAATAGGGAGGCTCCTGCACGTAGGTCGACCCGATGTCCCAGGCGTAAGTTTGACCCGCAGGCGCTTTCACCTTGCGCCAGTTGGCATCGCCGTCGAACACGCTCGCATACTTGCTCTTGAACATCTTGGCGGAGACGGTGGCCTCGACGTAAGTCTGGACCTCCTCCGTCTTGGGCCAAATATCGGCGAGATAGACCGGCTTGCCCTGCCTGTCCGCGCCGAGCGGATCGCGGGTGAGGTCGATCTGCATCGAGCCCGCCAAGGCGTAAGCGACGACCAGCGGCGGAGACGCGAGGTAGTTCGCGCGCACGTCGGGGTTGACCCGGCCCTCGAAGTTGCGGTTGCCGGACAGGACCGCCGCCGCGACCAGATCGTGCTTGGCGATGGCCGCCGAAATCTCGAGCGCAAGCGGCCCCGAATTGCCGATGCAGGTGGTGCAGCCGAAGCCCACGATGTTGAAGCCGAGCTTGTCGAGCGGCCTCTGCAGGTCGGCTTCCTTGAGGTAGTCTTGGACCACCTGGCTGCCCGGCGCGAGCGAGGTCTTGACCCACGGCTTGACGGTGAGGCCTTTGGCGACCGCATTGCGCGCCAAAAGCCCCGCCGCCATCATGACATTCGGATTGGAGGTGTTGGTGCAGGACGTGATGGCGGCGATGACGACGTCGCCATGCCCGAGGTCGTAGTTCGTCCCTTCGACCTTGTGACGCTCGGCAATCGTGTCGCCCTGCCGGAATTCGTTGGTCATGGCGGCGGCGAAGCCAACCTTGGCTTCGGTCAGGACGACGCGATCCTGTGGCCGCTTCGGTCCGGCGAGCGAGGCGGTGACCTCACCCAGATTGAGCGCAAGGGTATCGGAATAGAGGGGATCTGGGCTCACGCGAGTGCGATAGGCGCCCTGCGCTTTGGCGTAGGCCTCGACCAGAGCCAGCCGCGCAGGTTTGCGGCTGGTGGTCTTCAGATAGGTGAGCGTCTGGGCGTCGATCGGGAACAGGCCGCAGGTCGCGCCGTATTCGGGCGCCATGTTGGCGATCGTGGCTCGATCGGCGACGGTCATCGCATTGAGGCCCGAGCCGTAGAACTCGACGAACTTGCCGACGACGCCTTTCTTGCGCAGCATCTGCGTGATGGTCAGAACGAGATCGGTGGCCGTCACGCCCTCCCGCAATTCGCCCTCGAGCTTGAATCCGATCACCTCAGGGAGCAGCATAGACAGAGGCTGGCCGAGCATGGCGGCCTCTGCCTCGATGCCGCCCACTCCCCAGCCGAGAACGGCGAGGCCATTGACCATGGTAGTGTGGCTGTCGGTGCCGACCAGCGTGTCGGGAAAGGCGACTTCGACCGACTTGCCGTTGCGTTTCTCTTTCGCGGTCCAGACGGTCTGCGCGAGATATTCGAGATTGACCTGATGGCAAATCCCGGTGCCGGGCGGCACGACGCGGAAGTTGGAAAACCCCTGCTGGCCCCACTTCAAGAACCGATAGCGCTCCTGGTTCTGCTCGTATTCGCGGGCCACGTTCTGGCCAAGCGATTTGCCGGTGCCAAAATAGTCGACCACGACCGAATGGTCGATGACCAGGTCGACCGGAACCAGCGGATTGATCTTATTCGGATCGCCGTTGAGCGCGACCATCGCGTCGCGCATTGCGGCGAGATCGACGACCGCCGGCACACCCGTGAAATCCTGCATCAGCACGCGTGCCGGACGGAAGGCGATTTCGTGCTCTGTCTTGCCGCGATTGTCGACCCAGGCCGCAACCGCCTCGATGTCCTCCTTCTTGACGGTGCGCCCGTCTTCGTTGCGCAACAGGTTTTCGAGCACGATCTTCAACGAGAAGGGTAGCTGGGAGACGCCGGCGAGCCCGTTTCTCTCAGCCGCCCTCAGGGAGTAAATCTCGTAGGTCTTCGCCCCGACGGTCAGCGTTTTGCGGCACTTGAAGCTGTCGAGGCTGGCCATTGCGGGCGCTCCAACGAGGCGTGGGGGATGGGAAGGCTTATAGATATAATCAGACGCGTGGGCTACACAAACTGAGGTCTGACGTCAGTTTTAGGGCGGCTATTCGTTTCACGCGGGGAAAATTTGGTAGATCTTCAAGGACGCGTGGCGCTTGTCACGGGCGCGTCGCGGGGCATTGGCCGGGCGATCGCCCTGGCGCTGGCCGAGTCCGGCGCGGCGGTCGCGGTGAATTTCCAGACCCGCGCCGAGGAGGCTGAGGCGGTGGCCGCGCAAATCCGCTCTGCCGGCGGGAACGCGATCGCAATCCGCGCCGACGTCTCCGTCAGCGCGCAAGTCGCCGATATGGCGG
>DATCEJ010000353.1:0-3724 GCA_036510135.1 Roseiarcus sp.
AATTGGCCGCGAACGCCTTGGCGGTGTCAGGGTTGCGGGCGCAAGCCGCTTTGAGGACTGGCCTCGCATCGAGCTCGAAGAACTGATTGACCCTGGCGAAGGCGTTGGAATGCGTGCGGCCCATGAACCCGCAGCCGACAAGACCGACGTTCAGCGTCCTCTTCGTGTTCATTCACGTCCTTAATGCGACCGAATTGGGCGCGTGGCGGCGCTTCCGCATGTCGTCACACCTACCATCGCGATCGCCGCACGGCGAATGCACCGGGACGGGGTGGCCCTCGTGACTGGCGAAGCCAGATATCCCCGGCGCAAGGCTCGGAGTGAATCGTGCACGGGACCGATCATCATCCCGTGCTCCATGAGGGTTCCAGTGGGCGCGGGATCAGGCTGAAACAGGGCGGCTTCGATTCTGCCGCTGATGAGAGAACCTGGCGTTTAGCGCTCCGCAGCGACGACCTCCTTCTGCAAGCGCGCACTGGCGGTCCGCTTCGGCGGTCCGCCTTTTTTGCGCCAGGAAGGCCTGCTGTCGCACGGGCCGCTTCGTGAACGAGCCTGGGCGGGATCGTCGCCCGAGTTCCTATCCCCAAGCGTATATTTGTTTCGGACGGATTGCAGCCTCCGGGGCTAAACCGCGATCCGGATTGCGCTTGGCCGCACATCCGATGGACTATGGGGCGGCGCCGTCGCCTCGGGGAGACTGGCGTCGCTGGGGGTCAAATCGCAATGTCTTATTTTTTGTCGGAGCTTCCTCTCTGGGCGCTGATTCTCGCGGTGATCGTCATCCCAACATCGATCGCGATCGGAGTGCAAGTTCTGGTCCGACGCAAATTCGGCGTCGAGAAGCTCGCCCTCAACAACGAGGTCGCCGGTTTCATCTTCGCCATCATCGGCGTGGTCTACGCGGTGCTGCTCGCCTTTGTCGTCATTGCGGTATGGGAGAAATTCAGCGAGGGCCAAACCTCCGTTGCAAAAGAATCCGCCGCCGCCGCCGCCTTGTTCTACTATTCCGAGGGCGCGGAGCCAGAGGCCGCCAAGCTCCGCGACAGCCTTAT
This sequence comes from Roseiarcus sp., assembly GCA_036510135.1. Taxonomy (GTDB): domain Bacteria; phylum Pseudomonadota; class Alphaproteobacteria; order Rhizobiales; family Beijerinckiaceae; genus Roseiarcus. Next base: position 1,053 of record DATCEJ010000353.1, read on the forward strand.
TCATTATCTCACGCTCGTGATCGAAAACGACTGGCCTGCAATGGGATCCAAGTCCGAGGATAGCCAGACGACCGACGCGTTGGGCGCTCTTTACCGCGCCGCCATGGCACTCAATCGCACAAGCACGCGGAGCATTCCCGACATGTCGGAGGTCTTTACCCAAATCGACAACCTGACCTTGGCGAGACGCATCCGCCTCCATCTCTCGACCGGACTCGTGCCTGAGATTATCTGGATCACGCTGTTTGCGGGCGCCGGTTTCACCGTGTGCTTCGCGCTATTCTTCGGCAGTCCCAATGCGCTCGCGCATCTCACGATGACCGCGATTCTATCGATCGTGCTCGCGGCCGGCCTGGTTGTCATCATCGCCCTGGACCACCCGTTCAGCGGTCCGGTGCACATATCGCCGGAAGCGCTCGAACACGTGCTCGCAATCGCGGAACACGGATAGCGTGAACCGGGAGGCCCGGGTCCATTGCCGGCGCTTGAAGACGCCCACTTTTCCTCAACGGCCAGCGCGACAGGGTCTTGAGCGAGGCGCCTGATGATTTGGACGAGGCAAGTTCAGGCTTCAAGGTGCGGCGGCTTCTGACGCCCGCTCGCCGCGGAACACGGTGAGCAGCGCGCGGTTGTAGATTAATCGGGCGCTGCTCCAGGCCATCGGCCGAGAGAGGCGCCTGCCAGCGCCGCGCTTGGGAGCCCAAGCAGCGTAACGGAGGAAGCGGCTGTGATGGACGACGAACTGCGACAGAAGAACGCGTTCCTGCGAGATAAGATCAAGGAGATCTCGGACAGGCATCCGGAGCTGCGTGATCTTTCAGACGAAATCGCGCTGGAGCAAAACACGCATGTTGAGGTTGGCACTCCATTCCTCGAGCGGGTGAACGGCAAGCTGCAGGAGCGGGCGCGAGCCATCATCGAGCGCCGCCCCGATCTGGAACGCTTTTTCGAAAGCTAGCGGACCAAGGCCGTTCAGCCTTCCCGCGCACAATTCGCCCGAAGCCGTCGGCCCGTGCCCGCCCTGGCCGAAACGGATAGAGGCGGCAAGCCGAATTCATTCTGACTAATGGCTAAACTAGCCGAAAACAGCCTAAATTCGGGTCGAAAACGCTACGAAATACGTTCGTATTAAGCCGCAAGCTCAACCGGAGGCGGCGCCTGATTACCAGAACGGGGCGAAGGGCCTGTTAAAATCTCTTGGCCCGCACACCGCCTCGGCGCGCTCGCATCATCGACGAGGCTGGCGGGGGTTTGCCTTTGCTCGCCAGCCACGGGCTTTGGAAAGGCAATCACATCATCGAAGAGCACGTTTCTAGGGGAGCCCTCACATTGAAGGCTGAGCCTAGGTAGCCGGCCGGGCGACGCGAGAGAGCGGATGGGGGGACACAGAAGCCCTTATACGTCACGTAGCAGTAAAATATTACAATCAGCTTGACATTATCTTTGTGAAAAGACGAGCCCGTGTTACAGTGTTTCTGCTCCTCGGATCAAGGTCACGCTTGCGGCGCCCGGACGCGATGAGGTGGAGAATGAAGGCGCGGGCAATGTATCCGGTCGGGATGTCGCGAATACAACCTAGGATTAGAGCGCCCAGATTTTTTATTTGAATCGACCGTAACCAATTGAAAAGTCTCGATTAGAAAAAATAAACGCTAGTAAACGCCAGCATTTTTACTAGCGTTTACGCGCGTTTACTAGCGTTTACGCGCTTTTATTCGCAGGCGGTTCGCGCATCAGGTTGTATCTCTCGGCGGGGCCAAGCCGGGCGCTCGGCCTCATTCCGGCCCGGTCACGACCGGGCAGTCGGCACGCGAGCCCCACTCGGCCCACGAGCCGTCGTAGAGGCCCTCGACCTTGCCGCCGGCTTCCTCCACCGCGAGCGCCAGGATGGCGGCGGTCACGCCCGATCCGCAGGTCGTGATGACCGGCTTCCCAAGGTCGATCTTATGCTCCGCGAACACGGTCTTGAGCGCGTCCGGGGCTTTCAGGGAGCCATGCTCGATGATGTCGACGAAGGGCAGGTTGAGGCTGCCGGGCATGCGGCCGCTTTTGACGTTCGCGCGCGGCTCGGGGACTGCGCCCCGGAAGCGTTCGGCCGGGCGCGCGTCGACCACTTGCGCCGAACCGCTCGCGAGCGCCGCACGCACTTCGTCGAGCGAGGCGACAAAGCTATCCTCGAGGCGCGGCGTGAAGACGCGCGGTTTGGGGTGCGCATCGCCGGTTTCCAGTGGCCGGCCTTCCTTGATCCATCTCGGCAGACCGCCGTCGAGGATGCGCACATGGTCGATGCCGTAAGCGCGCAGGGTCCACCAGACGCGCGCCGCGGCATAGAGGCCGAGCGCGTCATAGACGACGAAGCGCATGCCGTCGCCGAGACCCAGCGCGGTCATCGCCTTCGCCAGCGCGTCAGGTTTCGGCAGCATGTGCGGCAGGTCCTGATCGTGGTCGGCGATCAAGTCGATGTCGAAGAAAACAGCGCGTGGAATGTGCTTTTGGCGGAACTCAGTCGCGCCGGCGCGTCCCGCATTGGGCAGATGCCAGGAGGCGTCGATCACGCCAAGATTGGCGTCGCCGAGCTCGGCCGCGAGTTCACTGGTGGTGACGAAGTTGCGGGAAAGCATGGGATGTCGATCCGCTTAGGCAGAGCCGAGCGCGATGCGCACACGGCGGTT
>DATCEJ010000354.1:0-4644 GCA_036510135.1 Roseiarcus sp.
GTTGAAACGCTTGCCCTCATATTTGTCGGCGAGCACCTTGATCGAGCCGTCGAACTCGGTGCGGGTCACGCGGCGCGTCAGATGTTCACAGGTGACCAGCCGGCCCTGGTTGTCGACCGTGTTGCCGTTTGAATTGTTGGAACCCTGCCGGAAAACGGACACCTGGCCCGATTCCTCGACGAAGCGCATCATGCGATTGTTGGGAATGTCCGACCAGATCAGATAACGGCCGGCCGCGAACCAGGCCGGGCCTTCGGCCCAGACGGTGCCAGTCCAGTGGCGCGTGACCCGCATATAGCCGGCGAAGAGCTTCCCGAAGCGCTTGTCCAGCACAACGAGTTCCGTGCCATCGACTTGCCCGTGGAACATGATTCTTCCCCCCGTTGGATGTGGTGACCGTTCGGTTAAGGTTGGCGCCTTCGGCGCGCAAGGGCAAGAGCGGCGCCGGCAGCCCCATGTCAAGGAAAAGTGACTGCGGGCGTAAGAAGATGAGCGCACTGAAACGCGCGTTGAGGCTTGCGGGGACGACCAGCATCCTCCACATTGATGCTCATGAATCGCTCGCCAGCGCGGGGCGAAGCCTCGCGGCTCATCGCCGTTCTGGGCCCGACGAATACGGGCAAGACACATTTGGCGGTCGAGCGCATGCTGGGACATGCCTCGGGCATGATCGGCCTGCCGCTGAGGCTTCTGGCGCGCGAGATCTACGATCGGGTGGTCAAGGTTCGGGGCGCGGCCGAGGTCGCGCTGATCACCGGCGAAGAAAAGATCGTGCCCGCCTGGCCGCGCTACTTCGTCTGCACCGTCGAGGCGATGCCGCTCGACCGCAAGGTCGAATTTCTCGCCGTCGACGAGATCCAGCTTTGCGCCGATCCTGAGCGCGGCCATGTCTTCACCCATCGGCTTCTGCATGCGCGCGGGTCGTCCGAGACGATGCTGATGGGCGCGGCGACCGTCGCCTCGCTGATCCGTCACCTCTGTCCCGGGGCCGAGATCCAATTCCGCGAGCGGCTGTCCGAGCTCAGCTACGCCGGCCCCAAGAAGCTGACCCGCTTGCCTCGGCGCAGCGCCGTCGTCGCCTTCTCCGCCGACGCGGTTTACGCCATCGCCGAGCTCATCCGCCGCCAGCGCGGGGGCGCGGCCGTGGTCATGGGCTCGCTCAGTCCGCGCACCCGCAACGCTCAGGTCAATCTGTTCCAGTCCGGCGAAGTCGATTTCCTGGTTGCGACCGATGCGATCGGGATGGGGCTGAACATGGACGTCGACCACGTCGCCTTCGCGGGTTTACGCAAATTCGACGGGCGCCGGCTGCGTGGGCTCTATTCGCAGGAGATCGCCCAGATCGCCGGGCGCGCCGGTCGGTTTCGCAAGGATGGCGCGTTCGGCGTAACCGGCGATGCGCCTGATCTCGACCCGGACATCGTCGCGGCGGTCGAAGGCCATGTCTTCCCTTCAGTCATGGCGGCCGAATGGCGTAATCACCGGCTCGATTTCCAGTCGATTCAGGGCCTGATTCGCTCGCTGGCCGCATCGCCGCCTGCGTCGGGACTGCGCCTCTCGGCAGAAAGCCAGGATGAAACGACGTTGCGCCAATTGGCGACCGACGAAATGGTCATGCGGCGCACGCGCGACCGATCCAATTTGATGCGGTTGTGGGAGGTCTGCCAAGTCCCTGACTTTCGCAAGACAACGCAGGACGAGCACACGCGCCTCATCGGGACGATGTTCGAGCACCTCACCCAAGGCGACCGGCGGATGCCCGAAGACTGGATGCAGGGACAGTTCGCAAGCCTGGATCGAACCGACGGCGACATCGACGCGCTGTCGTCTCGGCTCGCCCGGGTGCGCACGCTGGCCTATGTCGCCAATCGCTCGGACTGGCTTGCCGATCCGCAAACATGGCAGGGCAAGGCTCGCGGCCTTGAGGACCGGCTGTCCGACACGCTGCACCAATCCCTGATGCAGCGTTTCGTCGATCGGCGCACGAGCGCGCTTCTGCGCAGCTTGACTCAACGCGCAGGCCCAATTCTTGGCGGCATTGACGGCGATGGCGCGGTGACGGTGGAGGGTCATTTGGTCGGCCGGCTCGCTGGTTTCCACTTCGAGCCTGAACGCGGCGCGACCGCGCTCGAGAATCGCGCTCTGCGCGGCGCGGTCGAGCGGGTCGTCGCCCCCGAGGTCGCCCGTCGGCTTGGCTTGCTGGCGAGCGAGGGCGACGAGGCCTTCGGGCTTGCACCTGGCGGCGTTGTCAACTGGCGGGGCGAAGCGGCGGGCGAGATCATCGCCGGCGAGCCGTTCGCGCCGCGCGTGAGACTGATCGGCGAGTTTGGCGCCGAACCGCAACGGGAGCGCGCGGCGCGACGCTTGGAGGCTTTCGTGGCCGCCGAGGCGAGCCGGAGGCTTTATGCGCTCAAGCATCTCAAGGAGGCGATCGAGGACGGGCGGCTCAGGGGGTTGGCGCGCGGCCTCGCCTACCAGCTCGTCGAGCAGTTCGGCGCCATGGATCGTCGCGCGGCCGACGCGCGCATCAGGCTACTCAGCCGCAACGAGCGGCGGACCCTCAAGGCGCTCGGCGTGCGCTTTGGCGCCTTCAGCCTTTACCTGCCGTCGCTTCTCGAGCCGCAAGCGCAGGTGCTCGCGTTCGCTTACGCGGAACTTGCGAGCGCCGGGTGGCGGCCTCACACAGGCGCGCTCAATCCGCTCCCGCGCCCCGCGCCGCGGCCCCAAGCGCTCGCCCTGAGAGGATTGCGCGCGGTGGGGCAGCTTGCCGCGCCGATCGCAGAGCTCGAGCGGCTTGATGCGCTCGCGCGCGCCGCCTGGCCCGAGGGCGCGGGCGCCATCGACGTCACCGACGCGCTGCTGGCGGATCTGGGCTGGCGGCGCGATGACGCGCATCACATTCTCCGCGCGCTCGGGTTTGCGCGTATCCGCGAGGGCGAAGGCGCCGAGCGCGCTCTGTTTCGCCGCCGGGCGACGTCCGAGCAATCGACCCTCAAAGTTGGCGCCGCCGCGACCCCGTTCGCCGCGCTTGCGGCGCTTACGAAACCGGCGGAGCGCCGGACGCGCCGCCGCAAACGCAGGCGTGGTCAGGCGGCCGGACGCGCAGCCTCGTGACGGAAAACGCCTGCCGCATCGATGTCTGGCTCTGCCGCGCCCGCTTTTTCAAGACGAGAAGTCTGGCCGCGCGCATCGTCGAGGACGGCGGGATGCGCCTCCTGCGCGGTCAAGCCCGCGCTCCGGTCGATAAGCCGAGCCGCACGGTCCGTTGCGGCGACGTGCTGAGCTTCGCACAAGGGCCGAAATGGGTCGCGGTCAGGGTTGAAGCGCTCGGTGAGCGGCGCGGCCCGGCGCCAGAGGCGCGCACGCTCTATAGCGCGCTGACCGACGCTGGCGGCGACGCCACAAGCGCAGACGTTGCGCCAAATATGACCGGACGGGCACTCGAAGGCCGTGACTTTAACCACACGCGTGGCTAAGCTAAAGAATGCTCTGCTGACGAGGGTTTGTCATGAAACGCACTCTCCTTGCGACGCTTACTGCGGTTGCCTTCTCCGCTTCCGCCTTCGCACAGAGCGATCAGCAGCCCCCCGCACAGAGCGATCAGAAACCCACGCACGCCGAGCAAGTCCAGCATTGGGCGGAGGCCGCTCTCGATACCCAGCTCAAGGGCATGAAGGCTAGTCTCGGGCTGAAGGCTGATCAAGAACAGGATTGGGGCGAGTTTGAAACTGCAGTCAGGGACGCCGCCAAAGCGCGTGTGCTCGCCCTGCAAAAGGAGCAAAGCGGCAACCTGTCACCGATGAATCGCAACTTGGCGAAGGCGGACCGCATTGCGCAGGGCCAGGCCAATCTCGAGAAGATCGTCGAAGCGGCCACGCCTTTGTACGCGAGCCTCGATGAGACGCACAAACGCAAATTCATCGCGCTCGGACGAACGCTCGTGCCCGAACGCGGGCAGTTTGCGAAGGCGATGAGGCGTCTTCATTGAGAGGGGCTCTGGCCATCCGCCGGGTCACAATCGGGTAACGTGAACCGACCCACGAGGGAGGTTAGAGGGCGAGACGTTCTTCGATTTTTGCGCTCGATGAACCCGCGGCTCCAGGGCCCCTGCGACGACCGACGAAGGAGAAGCCCGTGCGCACGATCAAAGGACCAGCGCTGCTCATTGCACAGCTTGCGAGCGACCGTGCGCCATTCAACAGCCTCCCTTCGATAGCAAAGTGGGCTGCAAGCCTAGGCTATTTGGGGCTGCAGCTCCCGAGCTCGGACGCCCGGTTTCTTGATCTCCATCGTTGTGCAGAAAGCCAGACCTACGCCGACGAGATTACAGGAGTTTTGAAGGAGCGTGGGCTCGCGGTCACAGAGCTTGTGACCGCCCTTCAGGGCCAGCTGGTCGCGGTCCATCCTGCCTATGACGCCTTCTACGACGCATTCGCGCCGATGAGCGTGCAAGGGAACCCGAAAGCGCGTCAGGCCTGGGCGGTCGAAGAGATGAAGATCGCCGCCAAGGCGTCGCAGCGCCTTGGTCTCAAACTTGTGCAGACGTTCAGCGGTTCGCTCGCGTGGCCCTATGTTTATCCATGGCCGCAGCGACCGGGTCATCTCATCGATTCTGCGTTCGGCGAACTCGCCAAGCGCTGGACC
>DATCEJ010000355.1:0-2782 GCA_036510135.1 Roseiarcus sp.
CGCCTTCCGACGTCCAGAGACACGATCCCTACCCCCAACCTACGCAGCGCCGGCCGATCCACGGCCCTCAGCCCCGCAATCCCTTCTGAACCGCTTCGCGGTCAAGAACATCCTGGACACGCTTCGCGGACCGCAGGAGAAAACCCACGCCGCGCCACCCGCCTCCACGCTCTCCGCGGAAAAAGCCGGAGCGACCGCGTCGACGAATGCCACGCGTGCCCCGACGACAAACGCCGTGGCTTCGCCGGGCGGGCTCCGTGACAATCTGACCACTTTCACCGCCGAACGCATGCAGCCGCGGCGTGACGCCGAACAGGTTCGCGGCGTCACGCAGGCCGCCACCGGCGTCATCGCCTCCTTGCAGGCGCTTGAGCAGCAGGAGACGACTGGAATTCTCAGCAGAATCCGCGACGCCGCCAAAACCAATGGGGGGATCGAGAACGTCCTCTCCGAAATGCGCCCCGGCGGCCAGTTCGAAGATCTGCGCAAGGAGTTCAACACCGTCCTCTCTCATGACCAGGGGTTCGCCGCGGCTTATGACAAGGCGACAAGCGCTATCGCCGATTACGCGGAGACACGCGCCGCCCTGGCGCCCCCGTCGCGGCTGCGCGGCGACCCAAACCTCGCCCGCCTGCAAACCCTCGACCAGGAGATGGCCGAAGCCGCGAAAGCTCTTCCAGGAATCAAGGATGGCCAGTCCGCGTTCGAGGACCTGGTCGATAGCGGCAAGGAAGCGGTCCAAAAACTCTTCTCGGCCGTCCAGCAGACTTTTAGCCGCAGCGCCGATCTGCGCGGTCCTTCCCCTAGCCCCGGTTTCGGGCGGTAGTCCTCCCTCCCCCGCCCGCGTCTTTTTCTGTTCATGTTCGCGCCGGTCTCAACCAGCCTCGGCCATCCGCTTGGAGGCCGCGCATGACCGCCCGCAAACCGCTCTTTTTCGCCCTCGCCCTTCTCTGCCTGTCCGCCGACGCGGCCTTCGCGCAAGCAGCCGCCCCGAGCCCGTCGACCTTCGACATCAGCTGGTCTGCTCTCGATCCGGGTAACGACTGGACATGGCAGATGCTGCAAAGCGTCTTTCCGGTCAACGGAACGCCACCGACCGCAACCGGAACCGCCGCAACCGTGATCGGAACGCTGCTCGGACAAATCACCGGCCTCGTCATGGCGATCGCCATGTTCTTCCTCTGCTACCTCACCATCATCAACATTCACCGGGTCGCCGAATCGGCGCAGATCATGACAAGCGCCATGACCTCAATGGCCGCGGTCAGGATCGGATTCGCCGCCATCATGATGTTCCCGCTGTCGTCCGGCTTTTCGGTCGGCCAAGCGGGGGTGATGCAGGTCGCGGGCTGGGGCATCGGCATGGCCCGATCCCTCTACGCCAACGCCGTCAAGGCGATTGGCCCCGACGCCATGGTCATCGCCGATCCCGTCATTCCCGGCACCCGAACGATCGTCCTCGGCCTGATTGAGGACGAACTCTGCCGCAGCCTCGTCAACCAGGCGGCTGGCTCGACCCTCGTTCCCGCCCCGACCGCCACGACCGTCAACGCCGGCACGGGCGCCGTCGTCACCTACCCCTATTCGCTCGCGGCCGGGAACGGCACCGGCTCGGCGACCTGCGGCTCGGTTTCTGTCGCCGATTCCTCCGCCGCTGCCGCCACGCTCGGCGGCGTCACCATCGACATGGCCAACCAGCAGCTCTCGATCCTCAACGGCATTCTCGGCACGCTGCGCCCGCAGATCGATTCAATCGCCCAGTCGTACTGGCAGAACAAGACGCAGGCGTCTTTGCAGCCGCTGCTCGGCCTCTACCAGAGCGCCACCCAATCTTATACGCAGCAGCTGACCAGCGCCGCCCAGGCGATCACCGCTCAGTTGCGCTCGAATCTGAGCTCGACCGACGCCCGCGACGGCAATCTCGGCTTGAGCAAGAACGAAGTGCAACTCTCGACGCTCGGCTGGTCGTCGGCGGCCGCCTACTACCTCGGCTTCGCGCGGCTCAACGGCCTCACCCTCTCGCTCGCGAGCGGCACGCCGACCGTCAACATGCCGAGCTTCGAAGGCCTGTCGCCGTCGCTGCAGGCCGACATCGCGCCGCTCTTCACCTCCTCGAGCTCGTTCCTCGACAAGCTGAAAACCTACGTTTCGACCGCCGACGGCCTGACTTCACCGGGCGGCAACGCCGACACGCTGACCGGCACATTCACCGGTACGGATGGCGGCGGCATGATGGAAAAGCTATTCCGTGCGCTCAACTTCACCCCGACCCTGCTGCAGAGCTTCGTCGACAATCTCTCCCCGACCGCCCAGAACTGGGCCGACCCGTTTGGCGGACTGATCGCCCTCGGCAACCAGATGATCATGGTCGCCATGACGGCGCTCGGCCTCGCGGGCATCGCCTCGACCACGACTGGTACGGCGGCCACGACTCTCTTCAATGCGCTGACCATGAACTGGGCCGGGGCGGTGGCGACGCTGAGCCTGAGCGTCCTTATGCAGTTTTTCGCGACCCCGATTTTCATGGGCTGCATGGCCTTACTCATTCCCGGACTGACGATCGCCTTCGTGCTGCCGATGATCCCCTGGGTCATGTGGATCGCCGGCATCATCGGCTATCTGATCCTCGTCTGCGAGGCGATGGTCGCCGTTCCGCTCTGGATGCTCGCTCACCTCACGTTTGAGGGCGACGGCCTGCACGGGCGCGGCTTTGCCGGCTACGAGCTCCTGTTCAACATTCTGTTCCGGCCGGTGCTCATGATCATCGGGCTCTTCCTCGGCT
>DATCEJ010000356.1:0-17467 GCA_036510135.1 Roseiarcus sp.
TGGTGGGTGACGGTTTAACGGAAGCCTGGCCCGCCCTGAACGAGCGGCTGTTGACGCCGCCGGCCAGGCCGGAAAGCGCGGACGTCAAGCGGCGCATCATTTGGCTGGCGCCAGCCATAGGCGCAAGAATCGGTGGGTTCGAGGGCGATATCGAGATCTGGGGAGCGGGGCGTGGAGCAACGCTCGCAGTCAATCTTGCGGCGCTGCGCGCGCATGTCAAAAACCGCCCCATTGCGAACCGCCGAGGCCCGCGCTCCGGGTTGCCTTTGGCGAATCTCGACGCGATCGCGACGACTATCAAGGGCGCACGCTTCGGTGTCGCCGTTTGGACCGCGGCAAGTCTCGGCGCGCTCGAAATCGAGATGCTGCATGGGCTCGTGCGCGATTTGAACGACACCACGCGCTTTTCGACATTGGCGCTCCCCGCGCCGGACAATGGCGCCGGCGTTCTGGCGGCTTGCGGGTGGACAACCGGCTTTCCTATGCGAACCGGATTCGGCGCCGGTGTTCCGATCCATGACCCATGGCGATTCGACGCTGAGCGACTCGTCGCGTCAGGGGAGACCGACTGCGTGGTGTGGATCTCTGCCTTCGGGGCGGTCCCGCCGGCCTGGCGGAGCGCGGTGAACGTCATCGCCTTGTGCGAGCGAACGGCCCAATTCGCTCAAGCGCCGAACGTCCGCATCACGGTCGGGCGCCCTGGCGTCGATCATGATGCGGTCATGTATTCATTCGACGTCGGGACCCTCGTCGCTGTGACCGCCTCCGCCCGCAGTGGCGCGCCCAGCGTCGCTGAGGCTCTCGCGCGCATCGGCGCGCGCCTCGAAGACGCGAACGCTCAACCATGCTGACCCACATCAAGGGCGCGCATATCGTCGATCCCGCCAATGGCCATGACGAAATCGGCGATCTTTGGATCCGCGATGAGACAATCGTCGCGGCCCCGCTAGACGGCGCGAAGGCGGACGAAACATTGGACGCAAGCGGGCTCATCGCGATGGCCGGCGGCATCGACATCCATTCGCATATCGCGGGCGCCAATGTGAACACAGCCCGTCTCATGCTGCCCGAACATCATCGCGCCCATGCGCGCCGTCCGGCCGAAACGCCGCTCTCCAAAGTCGGTTGGACCACGTTCGAGACCGGGCGGCTCTATGCCGAGATGGGTTTCACGACCGTGGTCGAACCGGCCATCTCGCCGCACAACGCGCTGCACGCGCACCTCGAACTTGCCGATACCCCGATCATCGACAAGGCGATTCTGGCGATCCTCGGCAATGACGACTTCGTGCTTAGTCTCCTGCGTTCAGGCGAAGGCGCAAGCGCGCTCCGCGATCATATCGCCTGGACATTGCAAACGACGCGCGCCCTTGGGATCAAAGTCATCAACGCCGGCGGCGTCGCGGCATTCAAGGACAACATACGCAGCTTTTCGTTTGACGATGTGGTTCCCTATTACGGTGTGACAAGTCGCGCGATCGTCAAGGCGCTGCAGAAGGCCGTGCACGAAGCCGGTGTGCCTCATCCTCTGCATGTTCACTGCAACAATCTTGGCCTACCGGGAAATTTTGAAACCGCGCTGTCAACGATCGCCGCGGCCGAAGACCTGCCGCTGCATTTGGCGCATCTTCAATTCTATGGCTACGGCAACGAAGGTCCGCAGGGCTTTTCGTCCGCCGCGCCTCAGCTCGCTGAAGCGGTTAACGCAGCGAAGAATGTGACCATCGACGTCGGGCAGGTGATGTTCGGCCAGACGGTGACGGTTTCGTCCGACGTGCTGCGCCAATTCTCCGCCCGCGGTCAGGCGCGGCCGAAGAAATACGCGATCATCGATGGCGATTCGAATGGCGGAGGAATCGTGCCATACGAGTATCGAGCCGGCGGTTTCCACAACGCGGTGCAATTCGCCGCCGGCCTGGAGCTGTTCCTGCTGATCGATGACCCCTGGCGCGTGTTCTTCACCACCGATCACCCGAATGGCGCGCCGTTCACGACCTATCCTGAGATCTTCGCTCTGCTGATGGACAAGGATGTGCGGGCCGAGTGGGCGTCCCGCCTGCCGGCTGAGGCGCTGGCGGTGACGACGCTTCCCTCGCTGACACGCGAATACACTTTAAGCGAAATCGCGACGATGACGCGAGCGGCGCCCGCCAAACTGCTGGGCCTGCCCGATCGCGGACATCTTGGCCCAGGCGGACGCGCCGATATCGCGCTCTATCGCCCCGGCAAAGATATCGCCCAGATGTTCCGCGCCGCGGCTCGCGTCTACAAGGATGGCGAACTCGTGGTGCGCGACGGCGCAGTGACGAGTACCCGCTATGGCCGCGCGCTGCATGTGACGCCGGTTGTTGAGGCCTCGATGCAGCGGCGGATGACGGAATATTACGACGAGCGTTACGGTCTGTCGTCCGATTTCATGCGCGTGCCGGAGGGCGCGATCGCGCGACCGCAACCGTTCGAGGCGATCGCATGCCGGGGCTGACGGTCAACGGTATCGCGATCGACGATACATTCGCGGAAGCTTTCGACATGCGCGCGACCGCGATCGTTATCACGGCGCCAACCGAGCGCTGGGCGGTGCAGGCGGCCACGACAATGACGGGTTTCGCCACCTCGGTGATCGCATGCGGTTGCGAGGCGAGCGTGGAAAGCGTTCTGTCGCCTCAACAAACGCCGGACGGACGGCCCGGCGTGCGCGTGCTTATGTTTGCGGTCTCGACAACGGAGCTGCAGAAACAACTGCAAAACCGCGTGGGGCAATGCGTGCTCACCAGCCCCGGTTCGGCCTGCTACGCGGGATTGGACTCAGGCGAGGACAAACTCAAGCTTGGCGATGCAATCCGTTTCTTCGGCGACGGCTGGCAGATCGCCAAGCGGCTCGGCGCCCGCCGGTACTGGCGCGTGCCGGTGATGGACGGAGAGTTCGTCTGCGAGTCGATCACCTATCTCACCAAGAAAGCGGTCGGCGGCGGCAATCTCATCATCATGGGCGAGAGCTCCACGAAGACGCTCGACGCGACGGAAGTGGCGGTGAAGGCGATGCACGGGGTCGCCGATGTCATCATGCCCTTTCCGGGCGGCATCGCGCGCTCGGGGTCGAAGGTGGGATCGAAATACAAGGGCGCGAGCGCTTCGACCAACGACCTTTATTGCCCGACCCTGAAGGGCGCCGTCGACAGCGCTCTTTCTCCCGAGATCGCCTCGGTGCTCGAGATCGTCATCGATGGCCTCACCAGCGACGCTGTCGCCGAGGCGATGCGGGCGGGGCTCGCCGCGATCATCGAACTGGGTCCCCAACGCGGCGCATTGCGCGTCGGAGCGGGCAACTACGGCGGAAAGCTCGGCCGACACCACTATCATCTCAAGGATCTCCTCCGTTGAGTCCTTTGACCTTTTCGCTGCGCGAGGCGCCAGCGCAGCGTCTCGATCTGTCGCCATTGATCGCGCAAAATCTTGCCGGCAAGACGGTCGCGGAGATCGAACGGATCGAGGTGGGGACGACGCGTGTGCGTGTCGCAGTGGGAGACATTTTCCGCGTTCGCGAAGGCGATCCTGACTCAATTCTTATCGAAGGCGGAGTTGAGCGTTTCGACCGCGTAGGCTTAGGGATGGGCTCAGGCTCGCTCCACGTCGAAGGGGAAGTCGGCGTCGAAGCCGGGCGCCTGATGTCGGGCGGACAATTGACCATTCGCGGCAATGCGGGCCCATTCGCCGGATCTGGAATGAAGGGCGGAACGCTGGACATCGAGGGTGACGTGGGCGAGCGTCTCGGAGGCCCGTTGAGCGGCGAGACGGTCGGCATGAGCGGCGGTGTCCTGCATGTGCGCGGCGACGCAGGAGAACGCGCCGGCGATCGCCTGAGGCGCGGCTTCATTCTGATCGAAGGCCGCGCTGGCGCCTACGCCGGCAGCCGCATGATTGCCGGCACCCTGGCGATCGGGGGTGAAGCGGGCGATCTGCCCGGTTATCTGATGGGCCGAGGCACGATTCTTCTTGGGCGAGGCGCGTCGCTTTTCTCACCGAGCTTTGGCGATTGCGGCGAACACGATCTGGTCGCGGCGCAATTGCTGGCCAATTACATCGCTCAAGTCAGCGCACAGCTGGCGACACTATTCCGTGGGCCATTGCGGCGTTTGGCGGGGGATCTCGCCGCGCTCGGCAAGGGAGAGATTTTGCTTCCGCGGCCGTGACCTTGCCCTGCGACTCGGCTTGTGCTTACCGATGCGACCGCTATTCTTGGATCATCGGGCGCGGACGACCTTTGGGAGGAAATTGGCATGACCGCCGTCGTTCTGTCGCCGGAGCCGGGGCGCGCATGGTCCCCCGCTGATCGCGCGCCTCTCTTGCGCTGGCTGGTCTTTACCGGCGCGACCGTTTTCGCCGCCATCCTGCTGTGGCGCTATGGCCTCCTTCGCTTGATGGTCGTCTCGGACCGCACGTACTTATCATCGGTGATCGCCCTGATTTACGTGGGGGCGTCGCTCCATTGCCTCTGGCGAACGATCGTCATTTCGCGCGAAGGCGATGCTGGACGGCAAGTGGCCGCCCGCATCGAGACGGGAGGCGTCGAAGGCGCCGCACTCGATCCTTCGGCCATGCTCCCCAAGGGCCTTATCGCCGACCACATCCATGATCTGGCGTTGAAAGCCCGCACGCAGGGGCGCGGGCGGCTCGATCAGACGCTGCTACTCCGCTCGCTTGCTGACCGGCTGCGCGGCTCCAACCCCTTTGGCGCTTTCGCCAGCGATACCGTCATAAAGCTGGGCCTGCTTGGGACGATCGTCGGCTTCATCATCATGCTAGCCCCGATCGCTGGACTCGATGCGAGCGACAAGTCGCTGATGAAATCCTCGATGGGGCTGATGAGCGACGGGATGGCGGTGGCGATGTACACCACGCTCGCCGGCCTCGTCGGCTCCATTCTGTTGAAGATCCAGTATTACATGCTCGACAATGCGACCGCGAAGGTGTTCTCGCGCGCGGTCACGCTGACCGAGACGCGGGTCGTTCCCGCCTTGGAGCGCGCCCACGATCTGGCCCTGCGCGCATGATCGATGAGTTCGGCCTCTACCCGCGCGAGGAGCCGTTCGATCCCTTCAGCGTCATGTTGTTCAAGGCGCTGCAGGTGGTCTCGTTTCTCTTTTTCCTCGCGCTCCTGGCGATATCGCCGGAGGCCAAGGACGGCAAGATCGACTCGAAAGCAGAATTCATCGTCACCATGGATTGGCCAGACAGCCATCCTGACGATCTCGATCTGTTCGTTCAGGACCCTGCGGGCAACATCGCATGGTATCGCCACCGCGAGGCTGGCTTTCTCGTGCTCGATCGCGACGACCGTGGCGGCGCCAACGACTTCATCGTGGTCAACAGCAAGAAGATCGCCTCGCCGATTCGCGAGGAGATCGTCACCATCCGCGGCATCCTTGCCGGCGAGTACACCGTCAACGTCAGCCATTTCGTGGCGACAACCGGATCGCCGGTGCCTGTGACAGTGAAAGTGCAAAAGCTCAATCCGACCGCGCAGGTGGTTTTTGACGACACGGTCTTCGTCGATCATACCGGCGACGAGAAGACCGCCGTGCGGTTCACGCTTGATCGCGAAGGCAAGGTGATCGATGTCACTCGTCGGCCGAAGTCGCTGATGGAGACCTTTCGCAATGTGCGCCAGAACGGCGCCGACCGCGATCCCAAAACGGGTTACGTGAAGCAACTGTGACCAGCCTTACCGACGTCATCATCTGGCTATCGATCGCATATGCCCTGCTCGGCGTCCTTCTGCTTGTCGTCTGCGTCTTCGCGAAGGTTCCCTGGCCGGTGAAGGCGAGTCTCATCGTGCTGACGAGCGCCTTTTACGCGGTCAGCTTTTTTGCCACACGCGGCCTGCTCGGCTGGTCGTCAACCGATCCTCTGCCGCCGAAGTTCAAGCTCTTGAGCGCCCGGATCGTTGAACCGCACTCGCTTGAGGGCGATCCTGGCGCAATCCATCTATGGGTCGAAGCGCTCGACGACGATAACTTTCCGAGCGGCGTGCCGCGCGCCTATCGGCTGCCCTACAACGGACGTCTGGCCGAGCGGACAGAGGCTGCGGTCCGGGCCAGCGCTGACGGCAAACCACAGGGCGGTCGCACGGCGGACTTCGGCAACGGCGAGGGTGGGACAGCGGAGGCGACGGCTCGAGAAGTCACGCCGTCGACGATCACCACGACCGGCGGCGGCGATCCGTCTTCCGGCGGTCCGGTCGACCCTCAATCTGCGCATGGCGCGAACCAAACGATCAATTTTGCGCCGCTCGCTCCGCCGCGCATGCCCCCCAAGGACGCGAGATAACAGCGCCGTTCGCCTCGCAGGGCGGCGCGCCCCTCAATCCTTGATCAGATCTTCTCATCGCCGGGGAAGGCGCATCGCCACCGCGCGACGTGCTCCGTTGGATGCTGGTCGGACCACTCTGCGATGTAGGGCGGCGCCTGCATCATGCATTGCATAAGCGACCCTTGCGAAACGAACTGCAACCGCTGTTCGTCACACTGGCTCGGCGCATTGAGCGCGCACACCGTCAGAATGAGCTCAATCATCGCGCACCCGTCCTCAAGTGGAACCTCAGGGCGCCCCCATCGGTCGACTGTGGCATTTTGATCGGACGGCCGCAACGTCGAAACTGGATCGGCGTTGCAAGCACCGACGTCAAGATGGGCCTAAAATCGCCGACCAGCGAGCCCTCGTCGTGGAGTCTGTCGCGTGTGGCGCTTGGCAAAGGGCGCAAAGTTTCGCAAAGTTGCGACGAATTTGCTCAAGCCATAAGCGGCGCATGAATCGAGAAAAGAGGCGCGCGTTGAAACGCGTTCAGGTTACGACGACGGCGCGACTGCATCTGGGTTTTCTTGATCTTGCTGGGGATCTTGGCCGCCGGTTCGGATCGATTGGCCTCGCCATCGACGCGTTCCAAACCTGCGTTGAGCTTCGCGAAGCGCCAAGCTTTGAAGTTTCAGGCGAGGAACGCGAGCGGGGCGCGCAGATCGCGCGCCGCATTGCTGAAGGCCTTGGCCTCGGTACCCGAGAAAAGCTCATCACCTCGAACGCGATTCCCGCTCACGCCGGACTGGGTTCCGGAACTCAGCTGGCGCTGGCGATCGCGACGGCGTTTCGGCGGCTGGCCGGATTGCCGCCCGACGCGCGCGAGGATGCGCGCCTGCTTGATCGTGGCGCGCGTTCGGGGGTGGGCGTTGCCTTGTTTCAGCGCGGCGGCTTGGCCGTCGATGCAGGCAGGGGGCCCAACACCGACACTCCGCCGGTGGTCGCATGGGTAAACTTCCCGAAAGATTGGCGTATTCTTCTGATCTTGGATGCGCGCGTCGCGGGCGCCCATGGCGAAGAGGAGAAGCGAGCGTTCGCGAGGTTGCCGCGTTTCCCTGCCGGCGCGGCAAGCGAAATCTGCCGCCGCACGCTCATGCAAATTCTGCCCGGCGCCGCCGAAGCGGATCTTGGGGCTTTCGGCGACGGCGTCGCCAGAATTCAGGAAATTCTTGGCGACCATTTCGCCCCTGTCCAGGGCGGCGGTCGCTTCATCAGCGCGCCGGTGAGCCGGGTCGCCGCGCGATTGAAAGCCCTCGGAGCGCGCGGGATTGGCCAGAGCTCCTGGGGGCCTACCGGCTTCGCCTTTGCATCCGACCCCGACCATGCGCAATTCCTTGCTCAGCGCGCTTGCGTCGATCGCGAATCGGGAGTGGAAATCAGAATCTGCAGCGCACGCGATCACGGCGCTGACGTCCGTGAAGACGAAGACGTCTCGGTCCGATGACCGCTCGGGAGGAACAATGGCCAAGAACATCCTGCACATGATCACGCCGCTCGCGCACATGAGCCCCTTCGACGTCAACATGGCGATTGACGCCGGCTACGACGTGACGGCGTCCTACACCAGTGTTTCGCTCGACGAGATAACAGACCTGGTCCAGGACGCCATGTTCTCGCGCTCGCCGCGCGACGCCACGCGGACCGGCGTCTTCATCGGCGGCAAGGACGCGCTTCTTGCTCTCGACATGCTCGACGCTGCAGGCAAGGCGCTGTTCAAGCCGTTTGAGATTTCGCTGTTCGCCGACCCTGCGGGCTCGTTCACCACCGCCGCCGCAATGATCGCAATTGTGGAAAAGACGCTGAAGGAGAAGAAGGATCGCGCGCTTGGCGGCGTCTCCGTCTCGGTCTTCGGAGCGACGGGGGTGGTCGGGACCGCGTCGGCCGTTATCGCCGCGCTCGAAGGCGCATCGGTCACCTTGGTCGCGCGAGACGGATCAGATCGTACGGCTCGCCACGCGGCCGAGATCAATCGCAGATTCGGCGTCAACCTTGCCGTCGCTGACGGTTCGACGCCTCAAAGCAGGGCGGCGATTCTGACGGGCGCTGAAGTCGTGCTGGCCGCGGCGAAAGCAGGGGTGCGCGTAATCGATTCTGGCGAGATCGCCGGCGCCACGAAATTGCTGATCGCAGCCGATGTCAACGCAGTGCCGCCTTCTGGCATCGAAGGCGTGGATGCGCACGCCAACGGAACGCCGGTCGGCGAACACGGCGCGCTTGGAATCGGCGCGCTTGCGATCGGCAATGTTAAATACCGGACGGAATCAGGGCTGTTCAAGCAGATGACCGAGAGCAAGACGCCTTTGCGCCTTGACTTCCGTCAGGCGTTCGACCTCGCGCGCACGCTGGCGTGAGAGGTTTTTGCGCGGCTTTGGAGGATAAATCGATCTAAGCGCCTCGATCGGCAAGGCCGAGAGGACGCGCATCAACTGAACCGGACGCGCGCTCGCGACGGATTTCGACCCCGACCGCGCCCTCGATCACGTCGAGCTTGCGGATATTGACGCGAATACTGCGCACCCGCGCGTGCTGCAACAGAACGGTGGCGACCTCTTCGGCGAGCGTCTCGACGAAATCGACGTGGCCGCGCCCGACCACGAGACGGATGGCGTCGAGAATGACGTCGTAGGAGAAAATCGAACGCATGTCGTCCGCGTGCCCCCCGGCGCGGCGCACCAGAGCGTCGACATCGAAAACGACCCGCTGACGGATAGAACGCTCGAAATCATAGGCCCCGATTGCCGCGGAAACGACGAAGTCGCGCACGAACACGCGGTCGAGTTCGCCTTCCTGATCGCGTCCGCCAATGAGGCCGCGAGCCAGCAGCCGCCAATCGATTTTCGGAGAAGCGTCTGGCTCCGGTCTTTCGCGCGGGATCAGATCGCGGATGCGAACGACCGCGGTCGGATCGATCGCTGCTCGCCGATCGCGCGCGTGACAAAGGGCGCCCCTGAAGCCAAGGACATCGGGGCGGACGAGCAACAGCCGCGGAACGTCAGGCGCTTCAAGCGAGCCCGCCAGGCCGCTCATCAAGTCGAGCGCCCGGCATTGCGTGCAAAACTGGTTGAGCTGCACGACCTCGAGATGCCCGAGAAGCCGGCCGCGCGTCTTGTCGCGCGTGTCGAGCATTGCGCCCTTGAAGCCCAGTTCCCGGAATCTAGCGAGGAGAGCGAAATCAGGCTTTTCGTCGGCAAACATCATGCCGACGACGGCGACGTCGCGCGCAAGCGCGCTCAGGGAATTGCCAAGACGATCAAGCGTTGGCGCGTCAATGGCGAGCTTGACGTAGTCGACGCCCATCGCCGCCAGCGCCCGCGCACTTTCGAGCAGCGCCTCTTCATCGTAAGGCGGATCGCCGAGAGCAGCGCTCGTTTCGCTTCGGCCCGCGACAGCGGCGATCGCCTGGCGCGCAACATCGAGTGAGACGGCGCCGAGCGCCCCCTGACGGGCGTCCTTCAGATCGATGACGTCCGCGCCAAGTTGCACGACAACGCCGGCCTCGGCGGCGTCGGCGACACTGGCGAGCATGCGCGTCATGGCGTCCTATTCTCTGCGGTTGCCAAAAGTCCTATCAGCACGCGCGCTTGCCGACCTGAGCGATGTCACGAGCGACGCAATCGTGAACCTGAGCGGCTTGATTGGCCGCAAACTCAATCTTATCATTGCGCTCGAGAGGAAACGCAAATGCATCCTGCGGCCCGCGCCGTTCTCGCGATTGCGACCGTGACCCTGCTCGCGCCGCAGGCGTTCGCTGAATATAAGGGAAAGATCGATCCGGACTGGCCCTGCCAGCAGATCAAGACACCCACTTTTTCGCTCGCCTCCATCTGGGCCGGGCCTCAGCTTGACCTCGATTCTCAGACCTGGCGCAACGAGAGCGACGTCGCGGATCTGAAGGCGCAAATGGCGCAGCGGCGTGTTCCCATCGCCGATGTGGAGGCCGCAATCGCCGACTTCAAAGCGAAGGGCGGCCCCGACGCGAACGCCAAGCTTCTCCGCGCCTTCGCCGCGGCGTTCACGGAATTGTCTCAGCAACGCTCCCAGATCATCGAAGGTCTGGACCGAACTGGCCGCAAGCAGAAGGCTTTGGCCGATCGCATCCGCGCGGAGAACGAGGCCGTGCAAGATTCCTCGGACCAGACTCAGGCCGGACAGGCGGCGCCAGCCGTGAAGGGTCAGGAGCAGATGCTCTGGGACCTTCGCGTTTTCGACGATCGCCGTCAGACGGTCACTTACGCCTGCGAAGCGCCGACTCTGATTGAACAGCGCATCGGGGAGATCGCGCGCGCGGTGCAAAAGGTTCTGTAGCGCGCCGACCTTCGAACGGTCCTTGGAATCGCCGACCTCCTTCGCCGCAAGACTCCCGAAAGACCGCGCGATCCCATTCTTCCGGGCCGGGACCGCGGCGTAGGCGCCACACTCAAGGCAAGATCGGCTTGTCGTTCTCATCGAGCAAGGGAACGCCATAGGAGCGCAGAATTGCTTGAATTTCGCTCTGATTCTCAGAGATCAGCTTGTTCAAGTCGCGCTTCCAATTCTGATCGGAATGCCGCACGCCCATGACGATCCGATAGACCATCTGGGGGCCGCCCTGCTCCTTAACGAGCGGGACGACCGCGGTCGGGGTCTTGGCCTTCGTCGCGTAGTAGCCCGCGATCGGGCCCCAGAGCAACGCAACGTCGATGTCGCCGCGCTCCAGGTCATCCATCATCTCATGGGTCGGCGAATCGAAGCGCGTGTCGACGACCAGCGCGTAGGATTTGATCTGGCCGAGCAATTTGTTTTCGGCCAGCACAGTCGCGGGCGGGGTGCCCGCGACGATGCCGATCCTCGCGGTTTTGAGACGCGGGTCGCTCAGGGAATCGAGCCCCTTCAGGGATCCGTCGGCGCGGTATGCGGCGACGTAGCTCGTTCGATAATACGGGCTGGTCGGCTGAACGATGTCATCGCCTTGAGCGATGCCCAAGACGACGTCGCATCGATGGGCGTTGAGGGTGTTGCGGATGAAACCCGTCGCGTCGGGATAAAACGTGTATTCGACCGTCTTGCCGAGTTTGCGGGCGAAAAGTTCGGCGATCTTGTTTTCGAAACCTTCGCCGGCCTGGTTGGAGAAAGGCAGGTTCCGAGGGTCCGCGCAGGCCCGAAAGACGTGCGGATCGACCAGTTCAAGCGAGCCTTCCGTATCTTGCGCCCGAGCCCCGCCAGGAAGGGCCATCCCAACCAGCGCGAGGGCCGTGAGCGCAAGCGCGAAAAGACCAGCTTTCACCAAACGCCATCGACCGCACAGCATTGAATCGTTAGTCGTCATCATCAACCGGGGCCCATACATTTGTCTTCCGCAGCAGCGAAGGCCGGGGACTTCGAAGCATGTTTGTCGGGCCGTCCGCGGCCAACGACTCCCGTGGAGCGGGCGCGTAGATAAACATAGATGTCATTCAGGTAACACATCACATTCTTGTTGTCAGCGAAAGCGGGCATCACAAGGTCGTTGCCGTTCGTGAGGTCCTTTCGTCCGCCGACCACGGTTCCGAAAAACTCAGCGTAGTTCATCGTCTTTAATGAATTCGCGAGCGCCGGCGCATAGCTCGATCCCGCGCCATCGGGGCCATGGCAGACGATACATGCAGCATTATAGCGACGGAAGCCCGAGAAGGTGTTCCAGTCGACAGTTCCGTCCGCTTCGAGCTTGTAGGTCGGATCGCCGTTCTTATCGACCCACATGCCTTGTTCGTCTTGCTTGACCGCGGCCGGGTCTCCCGCCGGATCGGCGCGGGCGATGAGCGGTATGGCCAAGGCGAGCGCGAAGCCGAGCCCGAGCCTAAGTTTTGAATTCGTCACGTTCTGTTCTCAAGCGGACTGAAGCAAAGAAAAGGGCCCGGCGCGTGCTGTACCTGCATGCGCCGGGCCCCGGCTATCCCCGTGGAGTCAGTCGGCCGCTCAATCGCTTGGCAGCGCGAACACCGTGAGCGTGCCACCGAGCGCCGTGTAGTTCGACAGCGCCGCGTAACCACCGACCGCGCCCAAACCTTCGGTCGGCTTGGTCAAGCCGGCCGCGAGGCCGATGCCCGCCCAACCGCCGACGCCGGACAGAATCGCCACATATTGGCGACCGCCGTGCTCGTAGGTCATGACGTTGCCGATGATGCCCGACGGAGTCTTGAACTTGTAGAGCTCCTTGCCGGTCTTGGCGTCAACCGCCTTCAGATAGCCTTCCAGCGTCCCGTAGAAGACGACGCCGCCCGCGGTCGCCAGAGCGCCTGACCACACCGAGAATTGCTCGGGATCCGACCACACGATCTTGCCGGTCTTGCCGTCCCACGCGATGAAGTTGCCCATGTTGCTGTCGCCCGGGGGGGGATACATCGACAACGTCGAGCCGACATAGGGCTGACCCGCGGTGTAACTCACCTTGAACGGCTCATAATCCATGCAGACGTGGTTGGTCGGCACGTAGAAGAGCTCGGTCTGCGGCGAATAGGCCGCGGGCTGCTCATCCTTGGAGCCTAACGCCGCCGGGCAGATGCCCTTGTGGTTGACGTCCTCTTTCTCCGTCGACATCGCCGCGACCCGGATCGGCTTTCCATAATCCGGCGAAGCCTTGTCCATGTTGATGCCGGTGGCCCAGTTGACCTTCGGGTCGTATTTGTTGGCGACCAGCAACTCACCCGTGGCGCGGTCGAGCGTGTAGCCGAAGCCGTTACGATCGAAATGCGTCAAGAGCTTGCGCTCCGCGCCATCGACCTTTTGATCGGTGAGGATCATTTCGTTGACGCCGTCATAGTCCCACTCATCGTGGGGCGTCATCTGATAGACCCACTTGGCCTCGCCCGTGTCAGGGTTGCGCGCCCAGATCGTCATCGACCACTTGTTGTCGCCGGGCCGCTGCGACGGGTTCCAGGTCGAGGGATTGCCGGAGCCGTAGTAGATCAGGTTGAGCTCGGGGTCGTAGGAGTACCAGCCCCACGTGTCGCCGCCACCGATCTTCCATTGGTCGCCTTCCCAGGTCTTGAGGGAAGAATCCTTGCCGATCGGCTTGCCGAGCGCCGTCGTCTTCTCGGGGTCGACGAGAAGGTCAGAATCCGGGCCTTCCGAATAGGCCCGCCACGCCAGCTTGCCGTCCTTGGTATCGTAGGCGCTCATCCATCCGCGAACGCCGAACTCGCCACCGGACACGCCGATGAAAACCTTGTCTTTGACCACCATTGGAGCGTCAGTGCCGGTCTCTCCCTTTGAAGGGTCGCCGTCTTTCACCGACCAGACGACCGCGCCGGTCTTCGCGTCAAGCGCGACGAGGGTGGTGTCCGCCTGATGGAGGAAGATTTTGCCGTCGGAGTAAGCCAAGCCGCGATTGACCGTGTCGCAGCACATCACCGGGATGACGTTGGGATCCTGCTTGGGCTCATATTTCCAGAGGATCTTGCCGTCGTTGTTAAGGTCGAGCGCAAAGACCGTGTTCGGGAACGGCGCATGAACATACATCACATCACCGATGACGAGCGGGGAGCCTTCGTGTCCTCGCAAAACGCCAGTCGAGAATGTCCACGCAGGCGCGATCTTGTGGACGTTGTCGGTGTTGATCTGCTTGAGTTCCGAATAGCGCGTGTTGGCGTAGTTCTGAGTGGGCATGACCCATTGGTTCGGGTCCGCCGACATTTTCGCCAGTTCGTCGTTCGCGACAGCATACCCAGCCGTAAACAAAGCGGCGGCGCCGAAGCAGCTTGCAAGTAAGAGTTTGCGCATTCTTTCCTCCCGGTTAGACATCTAACAAAGCTCACCGAGACCCATCACGGGTCAGGGCGGCTTTGCAGCGCCAGTCTCAGTTGGGACGGTTTCGGCAGCGTGTCACAACAAGGCAAAACGAGCGGACACTCGCGGGCATTCGCCTTGCTTCCGATAAGCGCGCCGGGGCTCCCGTTCCCCGACGCTCGTGCAGTCGAAACCACCACCGACGATATGCCGATCGAATCTGGAGCGCAAGTGGCAAACTTAATGAATGTCATCGCGGCGCCGTCGGTGTTATCCAACCCGATCGCGCTTCACGTTCTGGTCCAAAGTCACTGGCAGTCAGAAACAGCGTATTTCGCCTTCCGCTTGAGCGCGTCGAAGGCGGGCGAGGGCGTCGCGCGCAATCAGGCTCGCGCGGAACATGGAGCCGATTTGCCCGCTCGCTTGGTTCAGTGACGCCACGGTCGCGGCAGTCACATAGGCGTCGTAGGGAAGCAGCGACGCGATAACATCGATCGAACAGGAGCACTGGTCGAGAGCTTCCCGCGTATCGCCATTGGTCTTCATGCAGGCGAAGACATATTCGGCGCGAGCGGATGTCGGATAGTCATCGGCGGCGGCGGACCCGGCGGCGGCTTCCGCAGCGCTCGCGAAATGGACGCCCGCGGACATAAACAACACCACGCTCATTAAGCGCATGACCGGCTCTCTCTCCCCGCGCCCATTCACTGACCTACAACGACTCCGGACTCGACGGAAGCGCTTCCTGATTTGCCGCCAGCAATGCAACCGCGACCGCGGGCGCGCAATGCGAGGCTTCTGCCGGGGCCGCGATGAGCGAAGAAAATCCGAGACAACGCCGCCCCAGGCGCCGCGCCACTTCCGCCGCAAGGCCTTCCCCGACGCCCGCCGCGACCACCGGCGCCGCGGCCGCCACGTCGTTGCGAGACAAGCGGAGCGACGCCGCGTCGGTAATCTGACGGATTTGCGCTCCCGCAAACCAGGCGGCGAGTCCAGCCCATTCTGAATCGGCGCCCTCGTCCGCTTCGCGTCCGATCATCCGCGCCAGGCGCGCCCGGGAAGCCTCAACGGACTTCTCCCGGCCGTCAGCGGTTGACATTTTATCCGCACCCTCGGGCAAGTCGTCGAGAATGCGATGAACGTCGGCGCTGCTGGCGAAATATTCGTTCATCAGCGGAGTCCAGGCGCCTCGAAACGGCGCTCGAGACGCCAATGACATAACGAAGCTGCGGGTCATTCCGGTATAAATCAACTCACCCGAGGCGAGCCGCTCCGCGTCGCTGTAGCCGACTGCCGCGACCTGGCCCGCGACGATTGGAATGACATCTGTTGTCGTTGAGCCGATGTCGATGAACAACGCGTCCGGAAGCTTGAGCGCGAGGAGCGCCACGCTTGCGTGCCAATTGGCCGAGGCGATATCGACGGCGTGGGAAGCGGCTTCGCCAAGCTCGACGAACCCGGCCCGGCCGGCGTAAACGCTCGAGGTTGCAGG
Source organism: Roseiarcus sp. (assembly GCA_036510135.1). Lineage (GTDB taxonomy): Bacteria > Pseudomonadota > Alphaproteobacteria > Rhizobiales > Beijerinckiaceae > Roseiarcus. The sequence goes on from DATCEJ010000356.1 coordinate 15,587, forward strand.
CCCGAGATGGTTGGCCGCGATCGCAGCCAGACCTGCTACGCCGTCTCGGCGCGAGGAAAAGGCGTCGCAGAGCTCGCCCGTCATGGTGATCACGTGACGGTCGGCGCGGCCCAGCTGAGCGGTAAGCGCTTCGAACGCGGCGTGCAGGCTATCGAGTCCCAGCCACAGCGGCGTCGCCGCCTGAACCACCGCTTCGACGCGCCCGTGCTTCACGCGAGCCGCTTTCAGATGCGCGCCCCCGATGTCCCAACCGATGACGACGCTCACTTTTCCTCCAAGCGACCGAGGGGACGCTCAATCCCACCAAATTGGTGGGTCGGCAAGCCGCTGTCGACTGCGGCGCGGCTCAACCGTAACGTAGCTGTCGGAGGGCTGTCAGTGATGGGACAGGGTTTGATTGCACTTGACGAACGAGATGGCTTGGCTGCTCGCAACGCCGGAGGCGGGCGCGGCCGGCCCCGCAGGTTCGCTTGAGGGGCAAAGTCGACTCCCTCAACGCGCGCCTCGCCATCGTGAAATTGGGCGGCAGCCACGCAACAGGACCGTATCTCAAGGACTGGCTGACCGCGATCGCGGCCGAAGCTGGATCGATCGCGATTGTGCCGGGGGGCGGCCCCTTTGCCGACGCGGTGCGCAGCGCTCAGGCCTCGATCGGCTACGACGATCGCGCCGCGCACGCCATGGCGCTGATGGCGATGGCGCAGTTCGGCTGCGCGCTGCAGAGCCTCAATCCGGCCCTCAGGCTGGCGGCGTCTCGCTCCGCGATCTTGCGGGCGCTCAAAGACGGCAAGGTCCCCGTCTGGTCGCCAGAACAAATGGCGCGCGCGGCCGGGTTGCCGGAAACCTGGGACGTGACCTCCGACAGCCTCGCTGCCTGGCTGGCGGGCGCTCTCGGCGCTGGCCGTCTGCTGCTGGTCAAGCATGGCCGCTTCGAGACTGAGACCGTCGACGTCCGTGACCTCGTCGAGCGCGGCGTCGTTGATCCGTTGTTCCCGCGCTATCTTAAGGAGAGCGGCGCTCAAGCCTGGCTAGCCTCACCAACCGACAGCACGAGACTCGCCGATGGGTTGCGGAGAGGCGTGTTTCCTGAAATCTTAGTGGCGACTTCAAATCGACCGCCGGCAGCACAATGACGAAACGCCAAACGCCGCGCTGGGGATGGGCGCTCACTGGATCCGGTCATTTCCTCAAAGAGAGCCTGGCTCTGATCCACGAGCTCGAACATGTCGACCTCTTTCTGAGCAATGCGGGGTCCGAAGTCCTGCGCATGTACAAACAGGATCTCGACCTGTCGCCCTCTGTGCGCATTTATCGCGACACCTCGGCGAGTTCGGTGACCGTCGGACAATTCTACTACGGGATCTATCATACGTTGATCGTCGCTCCCGCGACTTCGAATGCGGTCGCCAAATTCGTTTATGGAATTTCTGACGACTTCATCAGCAACGTTTTTGCCCAGGCGGGAAAATGCCGCGTGCCGACCATTGTCTTCGCTTGCGACACAGCGCCCGAGCTCGAGACAGAAGCGCCAAAAGGAATGGTGAAGGTCTATCCGCGCCCAATCGATTTGGAGAATCGTGAGCGCCTGGGCCGTTTTGCCGGCGTAACGACCGTCGACTCGATCGCTGAGCTTAGCGAGACAATTGCGCAGCGACGAAGCAAAGTCGCCGCATGAGGGAGCGCGTTCTGTTTTTGACCGGCCGCCTCGCTGAGAAACGCCTTCAGAACGTTCTGCAGAGCATGGCGCCAACGCCGTTCGACTGGTCTATCTTCAACGTGGGCGTAAAGGTTGCGGCGCTGATGACCGAGCCCATCCTCATGCGCAGGCTGCCGCGCCCGATCAACGCCGATCGTGTGGTCGTCCCGGGCCGTTGCCGCGCT
>DATCEJ010000357.1:0-4929 GCA_036510135.1 Roseiarcus sp.
GAAAAGTTTTGTTGAAGGTGGAGAGATCGCCAAAGCCCGCCTCGAGCGCGATGGCGATGACAGGCCGACGCGAGGACGCAAGCGCGAGCGCGGCGCGGCGCAGCCGGGCGCTGATGAGATAGCGATGCGGCGTCATGCCCGTCAGGCGGCGGAAGACGCGCAGGAAATGATACTTGCTCATGCCCGCGACCGCCGCCATTGCCTTCAGCTCGAGCGGGCGGCCTGCGTCGGATTCGACCAGCCGGATCGCCTCGATCACACGCCTTGTCTCGCGCCCGCTGGGCGCGGCCACGCTCTGTCGATCGCCGGTCATCGCGGCGATGACGCGCTCGATGATCCGCAACGCCAGTTCCTCCGAGCGCAGCGAAGACGGGGCGCAGGACAGCGCCTCCAAATGCGCGATGATCGGCAGCGCTTTCGGCGACGGGGACAGGCTCGGCGCCGAAAAGCGAAACCGGCTGGTCGAGGTCGTGGCCGCTGCGATCTCGCTGAACGCATCCTCGTGCACGTTCAGAGAAATGCAGCGATCGCCAATCCCGTGCGCGTGGCCACATTCGAAACATGCGCCGTTGTTTCCGAGCAGCAACGCGCCGGGATAGAGCAAGCGTTGCCCGGAATCCGAGCGATAGGTGAAGTTTCCTGCGACGACAGCCGAGACGCTGAACCCGTCGTGCCGCTCCTCGAAAGGCCGATCGGACGGGCCGGCGCGGCAGACGGCTTCGTGCAGGCTCCAGCCATCTCCAGCCGCCAGCGTTCGCCTGGGCGAGGCTTCGTCGGTCGGCATGGGCGCGCGAGCGTCAACGGGTCGGGTTTGGCCTGGCATGGCCCGAGAATAGCAATTTTCCCCAAGCCGCGAAATGTCAGCGGAACTAGGGTTGCGTCTCGACGAGGACGACCGCCTCACTGGCTTGCCGGCGCCATCAGGAGAAACCATTCATGTTCGATCACATATCGATCGGCGTTCGCGACATCGCGAAGGCCAAGGCGTTTTACGACGCGGCGCTAAAGCCATTGGGAATCACCTGCCACAGCGCCGACGAGACGTCGCTCGGCTATGGCAAGGAGGCCGCCGGCTTCTGGGTCAATGCGGCGGAGCGCCCCGTGCCCGACGATCCCAAGTCCGGACTCCACTTCTGCTTCACCGCGCCGAGCCGGGAAAGCGTCGAGGCGTTCCACAAGGCGGCGATGGCGCATGGCGGACGCGACAACGGCAAGCCTGGCCTGCGCAAGGATTATGGGCCGCACTATTACGCCGCCTTCGTCTTTTGCCCCGAAGGCTATCGGCTCGAAGCCTATTACGGCGGGAAATAATTCATGGCGACGATTCGATCCGAACTCAAAACCCGCGCGCCGGCGAGCGCTGTCTGGTCTGCGATTCGCGACATCGGCGCGCTGCATACAAGGCTCGCCCCAGGCTTCGTCACCGACACGAAACTCGAGCCGGGCGCGCGGATCGTGACCTTCGTCAATGGCATGGTGGTGCGCGAGCCAATCGTCGCGCTCGACGATGAGGCGCGGCGGCTGGTGTGGACCGCCGAGGGCGGCCGCACCCGCCATTATAACGCCGCGCTCCAGGTCTCCGAGCTGGCGGACGGCTTGACCTCCGTCGTGTGGACCGCCGATTTCCTGCCCGACGACGCGGGCGCCCTTCTGTCGAAGGCGATCGAGGCGGGTATGGCGGCGATGCAGCGGTCGCTGGACGCGCTGGCGGCGTAGGAGAGGACGTCGGGACGGAACGCTGGAGCTTTGCATCCTGGGCGGTTCACGCCTACCGTGAGGGAGAGCCGGCATCGGCGCGCGACCTATGGTCCCGGGAGACGAGAGCATGAACCTGACGGGCGCCATTGTCGTCGGTCTTGTCTTGTCAGTAGCCCCCGCATGGGCAAAGGACTTCAACGCCGAACTCGACTTCGTGACCAGGGCCTCGAACAGCAATCTCTTCGCGATCGAGGAATCGCGGCTGGCGCTCGGGCGCGCCGGCGAGTCGAAGGTGAAGACCTTCGCGCGTCGCCTGCTCGATGACCATGGCAAGGCGGAGGCGGAGCTCCAAGCCGCGGCCAAAGGATCCGGCGCGACGGTTCCGACGAAGCTCGACCAGGAGCATCAGGCGCGCCTGACGGCGTTGCGGGGGAAGTCCGGCGCGGACTTCGAAAAGACCTACGTCGCCGATCAGGGCGAAAACCACTCCAACGCTCTCACCCTCTATGGCGACTACATGCTGTGGGGTGAATATGCGAAGCTCCACGCTCTGGCAGTCAAGATGATCCCGATCACCGAGGCGCAGCTCAAGGACGCTCAGGCCCTCGCCGGGGATTGACCGCTGCGTCCGCCCTGGCGAATCCAATGAGCTTTCGCTATCCTGGTCGCGCCAGAGAGGCCATTCAATCATGTCGGGGAATCTGGACATCACCGGCTACGCCATCGTCTCGGACGACGACAAGATCGCCGCCGCGGACGGACTAACCCCGACTTCGCTGCGCAACGAGAAGGACTGGGAACTCTACCAGCGGGCGCAGGAGGTCGCAAACCTTGTCGTCTTTGCCCGTCGCAGCCACGAGCTCGAGCCCAATGTTCACCGGAACGTGCGTCTAGTCGTTTCACGCGAGGCGCCGGGCCTTGAGCATCGCCCGGACGGCTGGTGGTGGGACCCGCGCCGCACGACCTGGGAAGAAGTCGCCGCCCGGCTGCTGCCATCGGGCGGGACCGTCGCCGTGGGCGGCGGACAGGTGGTGTTCGACCTCTTCCTCATGATCGGGTTCGACGGGTTTCACCTGTCGCGCGCGCATGGGGTCAAACTTCCCGGCGGACGTTCGGTCTTCTCCGCCGCCGACGCCGGCGTGACCGCGGCGACCGTGCTCGAACAGCACGGGCTCAGGCTTGCCAAAACACTGCCCCTCGATCCGGCGCATAATGTCGAAATGACGATCTGGCGGCGCTAGCGCATAGAATCCCGCGCGGGGCCAGGAGGAACAGCCGATGAAAGACGACAACGCCAAGCGACTGAGAGCCAACCGGGTGTGGCTCACGGCGGACTCCTGCGACCTCGATGCGTTCAGGCGCGTCGTCGAGCGCTCGGTCAACCGCGCAGACTATCCCTTCGCCCGTGATGTCGCGTCCAACGTGCTTGTCTACGATGGCCTCGAAACGCGCAGCGCCGCCGCCTCGCCCGAAACCCGCAAGGAACTGATGGCGGAATGGGTTGATGCGCTGACTGAGGGACCTGGCATCATCGTCATTCGCGGCGCCTTCGCCGACCATAAAGCGATCGACCAGGCCAATGATCATTTCTGGGAGATCATCAAGGAAGAGCGCTTGAGCAACGTCGGCGGCGGCGATCATTTCGCCAAGCCTGGCGCCAATGACCGCGTCTGGAACGCGCTCGAAAAACTATGCCTGCGCGACCCTGCGGTCTTCGCGGCCTATTATGGCAATGCGGTCATTGCGCTCGTGAGCGAGGCCTGGCTCGGGCCATCTTATCAGATCACTTCGCAGCTCAACGTCGTCAATCCGGGCGGCGCCGCCCAAGTCGCTCACCGCGACTATCATCTGGGTTTCCAGTCAGCGGCGGCGATCGAGCGCTTTCCCGTCCACGTCCAGCGCCTTTCTCCCGTGCTGACGCTGCAGGGCGCGATCGCGCATTGCGACATGCCGGTCGAAACTGGACCGACGCTGTACCTGCCGTTCTCGCAAAGCTATCTGCCCGGCTATATGGCGACAGGCCGCGCGGAGTTTCGCGACTATTTCGACAAGCATCACGTCCAATTGCCGCTCACCAAGGGCGACGCGGTGTTCTTCAACCCGGCCCTGTTCCACGCGGCGGGAACGAACCGCTCGAAGGATGTGCGTCGCATCGCCAACCTGCTGCAAGTCTCCTCGGCTTTCGGCCGCGCGATGGAGAGCGTCGACCGGCTCAAGATGAGCCTAAAACTCTATCCGGCGCTGAAAGATCTCCTCAGCGATCAGGCGATCAATGCGGCCGAGGCCGACAACGCTGTGGCCGCGAGCGCGGAAGGCTATTCCTTCCCGACCAATCTCGATCGCGACCCGCCGAAAGGCGGCATGGCGCCGAAGACCCAGCAGGACTTGATGCGCCAGGCGCTCAGGGAGAATTGGCCGCCGGATGTGTTCGTCGACGAGGCTCAGGCGCAGGCTTCTCTGAAGCTGACGTGAGACGCGCTTCGTGGTGGCGCGGTCGCTGACCGCGCAGGGCGCCAAGTGCGCCTTTGCGCGCGAGCGCCCGCTTCTGCTAGAGCCACGCGCTCGTTTCCTATCCCGCGCTTCGAGCCCCCCGCAAATGCCCGCCGTCATCACCCGCTTCGCGCCCTCGCCGACCGGCTTCCTGCATATCGGAGGCGCGCGCACGGCTTTGTTCAACTGGCTCTACGCCAAGCGCTTCGGCGGCAAGTTCCTGCTGCGCATCGAGGACACCGACCGCGAGCGGTCGACGCAAGGAGCGGTGGACGCGATTCTCGACGGGCTCAAATGGCTCGGCCTCGATTGGGAAGGGGAGGCGATCAGCCAGTTTCAGCGCGCCGAGCGCCATCGCGAGATCGCCGAGCAGCTGCTCGCGTCCGGCGGCGCCTATCGCTGTTACGCGAGCGTGGAAGAGCTGCAGCAAATGCGCGAGCAGGCCCGTCTCGAGGGCAAGCCAATGCGCTACGACGGCCGCTGGCGCGACCGCGATCCGGCGGAGGCGCCCGCAGGCGTCAAGCCCGTGATCCGCCTGCGCGCCGCCCAAGAAGGCGAGACGATCATCGACGACAAGGTGCAGGGCAAGGTCGTGTTCGCCAACAAGGAGCTCGACGACCTCGTGCTGATGCGGTCCGACGGCAATCCGACCTACATGCTCGCCGTCGTCGTCGACGATCACGACATGGGCGTGACGCACATCATTCGCGGCGACGATCACCTGACCAACGCCGCGCGGCA
>DATCEJ010000358.1:0-2507 GCA_036510135.1 Roseiarcus sp.
CCCACCGCGCCGGAGCGATTGGCGACGCCGTTTTCGCTGGAGGCTAGAAGCAGGGCGGCGGAGTTCACCGCGCCCGCGGCAAGGATAACGATCCCAGCCGATATCGTTTTGCGTTCGCCGGCGATCGAAGCTTCTACCCCTGTGATCCGTTTGCCGTCCGGATTCGTGAGCAGCCGCTCGACAAGAGCGTTCTCGCGGAGTTCGACGTTGCGATAAGTAAGGGCCTTCTGGAGACCGCAGGTCTCCGCGTCCATCTTGCCGGTCCCGGTGTCGGGGAAGGCGTCCCACGGCGTCTTCGCGCGCTTGAGCCATTTGTCGATGTCGATTCCGAGCGGCAGAGGAAAGGGGTGCAGCCCGACGCGTTTCAAGCGCTCCCGGACTTTGCCGATCGCGGGCTCGTCCGGAACGGGGTCAAAAGGGTAGGGAGCCGAATGCCCGGGCTCCGTTGGGTCGAACCCGATCGCGCCGCGGACATTGTAGAGCCTTTCGGCGAGGCAGTACCAGGGCTCGAGTTCCTCGTAAGAAAATGGCCAGCCTGGCGTTGCGCCGTCGCGATAGACGATGGGCTCGAAGTCCTGTGCCCGATAGCGGAGCAGGACGGCGCCGTAGAGCTTGGAGTTGCCGCCGACATAGTAATAGTTGCCCGGATTGAAGGGCTGACCCGCGCCATCGAGCCACGTCTCGTCGGGGCGGAAAACGCCGCGCTGGAAGATGGCGCGGGCGTCGCGCGCATCGGCGCTATCGCCGAGGCGGGCGCCGCGCTCGAGAATGAGAATCCGGGCTCCGGTGGGCGCCAGGCCGGCCGCTGAAGTCGCTCCACCCATGCCCGACCCGACGATCAGGATGTCTACGGTTTCCCGGTTCGCCATTGTCGGATTGCTTCAGATCCGGCGCGACGTTTGAGGATCGAACAACACCGCCTTGTCGAGGTTGAAGGCGAAGGTGTGGTTCTCGCCGATGCGCAGCTGGGTGTCAGCCCGCACTCGCGCCGTGAGCTCTTTGCCAGCCGCGCGTGTGACCACAAACGTATCCGAGCCCGCCGGCTCGACGATCTCTACCAGAGCGTCGAAGGTGGCGACTGACTTTGCGCCGCGATCAACGCCGTCCTTGTCGCTCACCGCCTCTGGCCGGATGCCAAAAATGACCTTGGCGCCATCGGATAGTCGGCTCTCATCGGCATTTGTCGGAATTGGAAGAATGATTGGCGGATGTTCGTGGCGTTCGAGAACGATTCTTCGCGCGCCGTTCACGCCCTTCACCGTGCCTTCGAGGAGATTCATGGCCGGCGACCCCATGAAGTCGGCGACAAAGAGGTTGGATGGCGAATTGTAAATCTCGGAAGGCGTCCCGACCTGCTGCAATTCGCCATCCTTCAGGACGGCAATCTTGGTCGCGAGCGTCATCGCCTCAATCTGATCGTGAGTGACATAGACGATCGTTGTTCCAGTCTGCTGATGGAGCCGCTTGATCTCGATGCGCATGTCGACGCGAAGCTTCGCGTCGAGATTCGACAGCGGCTCATCGAACAGGAAGACGCGCGGCTGGCGCACGAGCGCTCGACCCATCGCTACGCGTTGACGCTGACCGCCCGAGAGCTGACTCGGTCGCCGTCCGAGAAGGTGCTCGATCTGCAGCGTCTTGGCGACCGCCGCGACCGCCTTCTCGCGCTCGGGCTTGGGCACGCCGCGCATCTCCATCCCGAACGCAATGTTCTCGCCGACCGACATGTTCGGGTAGAGCGCGTACGACTGAAACACCATCGCGATGTCGCGTTTGGACGGGTGCAGGTCGTTGACGACCTGGCCGCCAATCAGGATCTCACCGGAAGTAATCGACTCGAGGCCCGCGATCGTGTTGAGCAGGGTGGACTTGCCGCAGCCGGACGGGCCGACCAGCACGAGGAAGCCGCCTTTCTCGAGCGAGATGTCGATGCCCTTGAGGATTTCCAGGCTGCCGAACCGCTTGCGGAGCGCACGGATTTCGAGAGTGGCCATTGACTCATCCTTTCACTGCGCCGGCCATCAGGCCGCGCACGAAATACCGTCCGGCGAGGATGTAGACGAGGAGGGTCGGCGCCGCGGCGATAATCGCGGCCGCCATATTGACGTTGTATTCGATGACGCCGGTCGACGTGTTCACGATGTTGTAGAGCGCGACCGTCATCGGGCTCGAGTCGCCCGCGGCAAAGGTCGAGCCGAACAGGAAGTCGTTCCAGATGTTGGTGAACTGATAGATGACGGTCACGATGAAGATGGGGGCGGAGTTCGGCAGCAGGATGCGTCGGAAGATCTGGAAGAAGCTTGCCCCGTCGATCTGCGCCGCCTTGATAAGCTCGGTCGGAAACGCCTCATAGTAATTGCGGAAAAAAAGGGTCGTGAAGCCGAGGCCATAGACCACGTGCACGAGCACGAGATTAACGGTGGGGTTGCCGAACCCCCACGAGAAGCCGGTCGCATCGATAAGCGTCTGCCCCAGGGCGCCGAGCTTGCCGAGGATCATCGCCATCG
>DATCEJ010000359.1:0-4201 GCA_036510135.1 Roseiarcus sp.
GCCGGAGGGCAGCATGAATCTCTTCGGATTCCTTAAAGCGCGCGGCAGCGCGCCGGTCGCCCGCGAGCGGCTTCAGATCCTGCTCGCACACGAGCGCGTCGCGCTCGGTCCGCGCGATCTTGTCGCCATCCTGCGCGACGAATTGCTCGCGACCATCGCGCGCCACATCGAATTCGATCCGGAGAAGCTGTCGGTGAAGATGGAGCGCTCCGACTCGGTCTCGACCCTCGAGATCGATGTGGAGATTCCTTGCGACAAGTTCACCGCTCGGCCGCAGGCGTCAGCAGCCTGATCTTACCCGACGGGCGCCAAACGCTGTTTCGCGTTAAGCGCCCTTCGGGCGCTGCGACCCGTTGAGCTTGGGCGGCTTGGCCGGTTCGGCGCTGGCGTCAATCCCCGCCATGAACTCACGGATGCGCGGAGCAATCTCGTTACGGAAGCGGGAGCCGTTGAAGACGCCGTAATGGCCGACGCCCTTGGCCAGATGATAGTGTTTTCGTGACTCGGGGATATTGACGCACAAATCGTTGGCGGCGCGGGTCTGGCCGACGCCCGAAATGTCGTCCTTTTCCCCTTCCACGCTCAAAAGACCGCAATTGCGGATCGCCTTCAGGTCGACCGGTCGACCACGGTGAGTCATCTCGCCTTTCGGCAAGGCATGGCGCACGAACACAGTCTCGATCGTCTGCATGTAATATTCGGCGGCGAGGTCCATCACCGCCAGATATTCGTCGTAGAACTCGCGGTGCTTCTCGGCCGGGTCTTCGTCGCCCGCGACGAGATGATTGAACATATCGAGGTGAGCGGTAACGTGGCGGTCGAGGTTCATCGCCATGAAGCCGCTGAGCTGAAGGAAGCCCGGATAGACCTCTCGGCCGAAGCCGGGATAGGGGAACGGCGCCGTATGCAAACAGTTGTGGCGGAACCATTCGACGCCGCGCTTCTCGGCCAGCTTGTTGACCTCGGTCGGGCTGCGGCGGGTATCCACCGGGCCGCCCATGAGCGTCATGCTGGCGGGCGCGGCGCGGTCGCCCTCGGCCTCCATCAGCGCCGTCGCGGCGAGCAGCGGCACGGACGGCTGGCAAACCCCAATTGTGTGGACGCCCGGGCCGAGATGAACCAGCATCTCGCGCAGGTAGACAATGTAGTCGTCGAGGTCGAAGGGTCCGAGCGCCAAGGGAACCATGCGCGCATCGGTCCAGTCGGTGATGGTGACGTCGCAATGGGGCAGGAAAGCTTCGACCGTGCCGCGAAGCAGCGTTGCGTAATGGCCCGACATTGGCGCCACGATCAGAAGCTTTGGCTGACCCGCGCCGCCGGCGAAATCAGGCCGGGCGAAATGGAGAAGATTGCAGAACGGTCGGCTCCAAACGACCTCCTCGAGGGTCGGGTAGACGACGCCCTTGAGGTCAAAGTCGTCGAGGCGAAAGGGCGGCTTTCCATACCGACGGGTCATGCGCTCAAACATCTCCGCGCTGGCGGAAATGTTCTTGCCGAATGGAGTATTGGAAAGTGGATTTAAGGGGTTGCTGAACATGAAACGCGCCGCGTCGGACATCGCGCGCGCCGGCGCAAGAGCAGCGTGGGCCATCTCATAGAATTGGTAGGGGTAGGTTGGAGACATAGAGATTGACCGCTCCGGCACAAACAAGCTGGCTGACATGTCAGCCTAGAGCCAGCACTCAAACATAGCAATTAAGCCTAAAGGATAAGCTTACGGACTTCCGCAGCGCGCGCGGCGGCTCAACATACGCGCAAAACGCCGGCTGCCACCGCCGCACAGAGCGTGTTTTCAGAGATTGTCGGCGAGGGCGCTCGACCGGCCGCGACAGGAAACCGAAGCGCCGCGCCCTCGTGCTACCGGGCGCGATCGCTCTCGCCGCAGCGAATCAGGCCCCGGCGGTGGTCTTCAGCTGGACGCCCGCCTCGGTTATAACCGCCGCCAGCTCACCCGACTGGAACATCTCGCGCACAATATCGCACCCGCCCACGAACTCGCCCTTGACGTAAAGCTGCGGGATTGTCGGCCAGTTGGCGTATTCCTTCACGCCCTGACGAATCTCCGCGTCCTCGAGCACGTTCACGCCGACGACCGGCGCGCCGACATACTCCAGGATCTGGATCACCTGACCGGAAAACCCGCATTGCGGAAACTCAGGCGTCCCCTTCATGAACAGAACAACCGGATTTTCCGAGATCAGCTTCTCGATCCGTTCGCGAGCATTCGCCATGGCGCTGGGTTCCTCATAGGAGCGGAGAGTCAAGGTCCCCGCCTTCAGTCGAATGATATAGCGTGGGGAAGCGATCCCTGCCAGCGGACCGCTCACAAAAAGAAGTGCTATCAGCCGCCGGTCGCGTTCATATGACGGTGAACGGCGGGCGCCGCCGATCGGGCGATGACGAAATCGTGACCTTTGGGCTTACGCTTGATGCCCGCGCGGATCGCCTCGGTGAGCGGGCCGTTGGAAGCGGAGCGACGGAGCGGCTCACGCAAATCGACTGCATCCTCCTGGCCTAGACACATATATAGCGTGCCCGTGCAGGTGACGCGCACCCGATTGCAGCTTTCGCAGAAATTGTGGGTAAGCGGGGTGATAAACCCGAGGCGACCCCCGGTTTCCTGAATGTCGTCATAGCGCGCCGGGCCGCCGGTGGCGTAACTCGAAGGGATCATGGTCAGCGATTCCTGGAGGCGGGCGCGCAATTCCGTCAGGGGCAGGAATTGATCCGCCCGGTCGCGCTCCATGTCCCCGAGCGGCATCACCTCGATGAAGGTCAGGTCGAAACCGCGCCCATGCGCCCATTTGACCAGATCGAGCGCTTCGTCTTCGTTGAAGCCCTTTAATGCGACTGTATTGATCTTGATTTTAAGCCCAGCGGCGGACGCGGCGTCGATGCCGGCCAGAACGACGCTCAAATCGCCCCAACGCGTCACTTGGCGAAACTTGTCCGGGTCGAGCGTATCGAGCGAGACGTTGACGCGCCTGACCCCGCAATCCGCAAGTTCGGAGGCAAAGCGCGCGAGCTGAGAGCCATTAGTCGTGACCGTCACTTCCTCCAGCGTACCATCGCCGAGGTGGCGAGACAGGCCATGAAACAACGACATCACGTTGCGCCTGACCAGCGGTTCGCCGCCGGTTACGCGGATTTTTCGCGCGCCGAGGGTTACGAACGTCGAGCACAATCGCTCGAGCTCTTCGAGCGACAGGATGTCCCGCTTGGGCAGGAAATTCATGTCCTCGGACATGCAGTAGACGCACCGATAGTCGCAACGGTCCGTGACCGAGACCCGCACATAGGCGATCGCGCGACCGAACGGATCGACGAGCGGTCCAATGGCCGCAGGCGCGTGAATATTCATCGCCTAAGGATATAGGCTGGCGCGCGCTTGAAAGAAAGGCGCGTCGCAGGTTTGAGGCTTAAACCTTTCAACACGTTATGTACAATTGGGAATAACGCTTTCAGGTGAAATGCAAGCGTCAAATGCTAACCGTAGTGTTGTTGTTGGCTTCGACGTACTCGTGCTCTCCGACATCCGATGCGCGACAATCAAGCAAGGGAGGGCGCGCGGTTTCGCGCTGTCAGGGGCGCCATGAATTGAGCCGACGGACGGTCTGTGAAACCAAAATATGAGAAACTCATTGCGTATTTTGGAAATCAAACTATGATGACGGGCTCAAGAGATCGTGCATCTCTGTCATTCCCGCGCAAGCGGAAATCCTCGCCCCGGGAGCCAAGCTTTACGCTGGCATTCCCGGGCATGACGGGCAAGTTCGATGGAGCTTTTGGGTCAGGAGAGCGCATCCGCGAAAAACGGCGAAATGAAACGACTATTAAGGGCTTGAAAACAAACGATTCCGCGATATTTTGACCCAGCGCTATCAATGATTTCAACGGCTTATGGCTGATGATGCGCAACTGGGTAACTCCCAAGGAGGGGGTGAGTCCGAAGGGTCACGGTGAGCGGGGAAATTCGGCTGGAGGGTGATTTGGGGGAGTCGGCGGGGTCGGATTGTGATTCAAGGTGGGAATGGAGCTTCCCGCCGAGATTCGCAGCCTCATCGAAGGGCTTCAGCGCCGGATCGAGACGCTTGAGGCGCGGGTGGCCGAGCTTGAGCGGGAGAACGCGGCCTTGCGGGCGGAGAACGCGGCCTTGTGGGCGGAGAACGCCGACTTGAAGCACCGGCTTGGCCTCGACAGT
>DATCEJ010000360.1:0-2815 GCA_036510135.1 Roseiarcus sp.
CGGCCCAAGGCTCGCGCCTCGGCGATCGCCTCGATGAGAGCGGGATGATCGCTGCCGAAATTGGCGAAGATATAGGAGACGCCCGCTTCCTGCAGCGCCTCGAGCATCGCTGCGCTCGCGGTATGCATTCAATGTCCTCCCGATCCTGCGCGTCGCTCGAAGCTGGCGCTCGACCGTCACCGTCCGGGATTCTGGCCTTTGAATTTTGCGGCAAGTTGATCGGCGCCCCTCGCCAGGAGTCCGATGTCGGAGCCGACAGCGGCGAACAGGCAGCCGCGGTCGATATAGTGCTGGGCGAGCTCCGCGTCGCCAGTCAAGATTCCTGGCGCGCAGCCCGCGCTCCTGATGCGCGGAATCATATCGTCGATGATCTTGATGACTTCGGGATGCGTGGGCTGGCCGAGATAGCCCAAGGCGGCCGAGAGGTCGCCTGGGCCTATGAACACGCCGTCGACGCCTTCGACGCCCGCGATTGCTTCGAGGTTCTCAAGTCCGAGCTTCGTCTCCACCTGCAACAGAAGACAGATCTCGGCGTTGGCCGCCGCGTGGTACCCCTTGATGCGGCCGTAGCGCGACGCCCGGGCCTGGCCGGCGAAACCACGGAAACCGTCCGGGGGGTAACGAACCGACATGACCGCGCGACGGGCTTCCTCCGCCGTCTCCACATAGGGAATCAGCAGCGACTGCGCGCCGATATCGAGCAGGCGCTTGATGATCACGGGATCGTTCCAGGCGGGCCTGACCACGGCATGCGCCGTTCCGCCGCTCATCGCCTGAAGCTCGGCGAGCACCATCGGCAATTCGTTCGGCGCGTGCTCGGTGTCGAGCAGAATCCAGTCGAATCCGGCGTCCGCGAGGATTTCGGCCACGATGGGACTCGCCAGGCTGTGCCACAGCCCGAGCTGCAATTTGCCGGACTTCAGCGCGTGCTTGAACGGATTGTGGAGTTTGTCCATTGGGGAACCTGAGAATTGAGAAGCGAGCGGCCCGCGATCGCCCGTCGAGGCCGCTCCATTTCATATACTGGCGGACGGAGGCGCGCATCCCGCCCGATGTTGCGGCCACTGCTTCCACACACGAGTCTCGCCCTAAGCGCGGCTCGGCCATCGCCCGCCGCGAAAATCGCGGATCATCTCGCGCGCGGCGTTATGGCCGGGAGCGCCGGTGACGCCGCCGCCCGGATGGGTCGAGGCGCCGCACATGTAGAGGCCGGGAACGGGCGAGCGATAGTCGGCGTGTCCGAGCACGGGGCGGGCGGAATAAAGCTGGTCGAGACTCAGGCGGCCATGGAAGATGTCGCCGCCGACGAGGCCGAATTCGCGCTCGAGGTCGAGGGGCGAGAGGATTTGGCGCGCGATGACCGACGTCTTGAAACCAGGTGCGTAGGCGTCGACCGTCTCGATCATGAGATCCGCGACCGTCTCGCGCGCTTCGTCCCACGAGCGCCCGTCCGGAAGCTTCGGCGCGACATGCTGGCAGAAGAGGGATGCGACGTGACGGCCCGGAGGCGCCAGGGAATCGTCGAGCGTCGAGGGGATCAGCATTTCGACGATCGGCTGCGCCGACCAGCCTGACAGCCGCGCGTCCATGAACGCGCGCTCCATGTAGGCGAGGCTCGGCGCGATCACGATGCCGCTCCCATGATGCTCAGCCGCCTCGCGACCGGGAATCGCGGAAAAGCTCGGCAACTCGCTGAGCGCGAGGTTCATGCGAAAGGAGCCTGAGCCGCTGCGATAAGCAGCGATGCGGGCGCGGAAGTCGGCGGGAAGGAGGGCCGGGTCGAGAAGCTTCTCGAAGGTGAGCTTCGGATGGAGGTTCGAAACGACTGCGCGCGCCACGAGCTTCTCGCCCTTGCCCGTGACGATTCCGACGGCGCGGCCCTTCTCGATCAGGATCTCGCTCACGGCGCAGTTGGTGCGGATGTCGACGTTGCGTACGGCGCAAGCGCGCGCGATGGCTTGCGTGATCGCGCCCATGCCACCAATCGCATGGCCCCAGACGCCCTTTTTGCCGTTCACCTCGCCCCAGCAGTGATGGAGAAGCACGTAGCCTGTGCCGGCCGCATAGGGGCTGTCAAAGGCTCCAACGATTCCGTCGAAGCCAAGGATCGCCTTGATCGGATCGCTCTCGAACCATTGGTCGAGCATGTCGCCAGCCGAGCGCGTGAAAAGCTCGAGCAGGTCGCGCTGCCCTTCGAGGTCGAGCGAACGCAGGCGGTTTCCGACCTTGGCGGCGTCGACGAGGGCGCCGAGATTGGCGGCGAGCCCTTGTCCCGTCGCCAGATTGGGCGGCGTGTCCAGCGCGAGCGCGCGTAGCACGTTGGTCAGTCGCTCGAGCCGCGCCTCGTAGGCGTCAAGCCGCTCGGCGTCGCGGGCGGAGAATTTGGCGATTTCATCTTTTGTCCGGCCCGGGCCGACCTTCAGATAGCGTCCGTCGGGCAGGGGCAGGAAGTTCGACAGCGGTCGCTCGACGACGCGGAGCCCGTGGGCGCGCAACTCGAGGTCGCGGATGATTGTCGGGTTCAGAAGCGAGACGGTGTAGGCGGCGACCGAGTTGCGGAAGCCCGGATGGAATTCCTCGGTGACCGCCGCGCCGCCGACTTGCGCCCGGCGTTCGAGCACCGTGACTTTGAGGCCCGTCATGGCGATGTAGGCGGCGGCGACGAGGCCGTTATGGCCGCCGCCGATCACGATGACGTCAGGCATCAGGGCGCCGGGGGGTGGGGCGATTACCCTCATCCGTCGGGCTTCGCCCGCCACCTTCTCCCCGATGGAGAAGGGGTGCTTCCTCGACCCCAACCGGTCTCCCGAAAGGA
>DATCEJ010000361.1:0-2595 GCA_036510135.1 Roseiarcus sp.
GGCGGATCGGAAGGCCGGACGGGAGACAGAGTCGCGGGATCGATTAGAGCCATATCGCCTTCTGTTTTGGCGCGCCGAGGCCGGACCCATCTACCTGCCTCATCCTGAGGGCCGTGCGAAGCGCGGCGTCTCGAAGGATGGTCCAGAAGGCGACGCCGCTTGAGCGCGTCTCAACCGTCCTTCGAGGCCGCTTCGCGGCGCCTCAGGACGAGGTCCGAGGGGCGGCTGGCGTCCATGCGCCGATATCTGGTCCAATTGTTCGAGGCTGGCAAGTTCACCGGACCTGCGCCCTTGACCCAATGCTTGCACGCCCGAGCCCCCGTCACCATATCGCCGCAATGATCGATCCCTTCCCATCTCCCTCCCCCGTTTGGACCCTCGACTCCGACAGTCTCGACCAGGGTCCGGGCATTCCCTCATCCCCTGGCGACGCCGCTTTGCTTGACGACTATTCGCGCGTCGTGAGCGACGTCGTCGACCGCGTCGGCCCGAGCGTGGTGCGCATCGACGTGCGAAAGAACGGTCGCAGCGCCGGCTCAGGCTCCGGCGTCATCATTTCCTCCGATGGTCTTGCCCTCACCAACAGCCATGTCGTTCAGGGCTCGCGGACGGTCGGTCTGACCACGCTCGAAGGCCGCGAACTTCAGGCGCGCGTGCTCGGCGACGATCCCGACACGGACCTTGCGCTGCTCAGGGTCGAAGCTGACGTCTCGCTGCCGGCCGCAAAGCTCGGCGACAGCGCCAAGCTCAAGCGTGGCCAGATCGCAATCGCGATCGGCAATCCGCTCGGCTTCGACGCGACGGTGACCGCAGGCGTCGTCTCGGCGCTCGGACGCTCGCTGCAGTCGCGCACCGGCCGGATGATCGAGGACGTGGTGCAGACCGACGCCCCGCTCAACCCGGGCAATTCCGGCGGACCGCTGATGTCCTCGGCGGGCGAAGTGATCGGCATCAACACCGCGGTGATCATGGGCGCGCAGGGCATCTGCTTTGCCGTGGCCTCGAACACCGCGAGCTTCGTCGCCGGTGAGATCGCCCGGCACGGGCGCGTGCGGCGGGCCTATATCGGGGTCGGCGCGGCGACGTTGACGATTCCACGCCGCATCGCGCTCAGACTTGCGATTCAACAGGCGACCGGGGCGCGGCTCCTCAGCGTCGACCAGGCCGGGCCGGCCGCGCAGGCGGGTCTGTTGACGGGCGACCTGGTCATCGCCCTCGACGGCAAGCCGGTAACGAGCGTCAGCGACCTCGTGCGCGCACTCGACGCTGACAAGATCGACCGCACCGTCAGCGTCGATTTTCTGCGCCGATCGGAGCAGCTCAGGCTGTGGATCGGACCGGTGGAGCGCCCGCTGGCGGCGTAGATTTGCTGGCGGTCGAGGCGGCGCTGCTTTGAGTCTAATACATATGTATTGTGTTATTTTTTGCCTTTCTGCCCAATCGCAGCAAGGCCAAGGCACGCGACGCCGCGGGCGAAGTTTGTGACAGGTTTTGGCGCCCAACCCCTTGAAAGGGCTCGACCGTCGCCAAAACCGCTCTGGCGAGATCCAGCGTGGCCGCAGGCCCGGAGGGCGCCAGCGGCTTGGGAGTTGCTGGCGAAGCGCGGAACTAAACGGGGTCCTAACGCACTGAAAACATTGGGGCGCGCCGGTAAAATGGCGGTTGGACCTACACGTGCGTCGAATGGGCGCTCGCGAACTCGGTGCCGACGGGGACCGGAGGCTCGACCGCAAAGGCGCTCTTCTGCGCTTGAGGCGCCGGCGCTCGCGAGAAGAGCCGGCTCACTCCGAAAAGCACAATAAGGGCCTGCGCCACAACGAGCGTGTAAGATAGGCCTCGCGGCGTGGCCGACATGGCGAACCCGGCGATCAAGGGCCCAGCCGCGGCCCCGGCGCCATGCGCGAGCAACAGGCCGCCCGAGGCAGCCACCATCTCCTCTTGTCTGACCGCGTCGCTCAGATGAGCGAGCGCCAGGCTGTAGGTCGGAATAATCATGCCCCCGAACAGAGCGACGCAAAGATAGAGCAGCCATGGGTAGGCGTCGCCCGGCACGAGCGCCAGCATGGCGATCAGACTCGCCGCCGCCGCGGTCGCCGCACCGATGATCACGAGGCGCCGGTCGAAGCGATCCGAGAGCAAACCCAGTGGCCACGCCGCGACGAATCCGCCGACCGTCCCACTCGCCATGAAGACCGCAATCTCACCGATCCCCAGACCCCGCCCCTCGGCGAAAATCGGCCCGAGCGTAAAGAAGGCCCCGGTGGTCACGCCACTCAAGAATCCGGCCGCGACCCCTAGAGGCGAGTCCCGATAGAGCCGCCTCAGGCCGATATGGCTACTCGCGCCGGGAGGCGCCGGCGCCGCGCCTTGCGTCAAAGCGATCGGCACAAGCGCAAGCGAAATTATGCAGGCGATGATGCAGAACGCCCTGAAGCCCGCTGGATCCGTCGCCGGAAGAAGAAGCTGGCCACATATGCCGGCCAGCAACCCCGTCATGGCGTAGATGCTGAGAACTTGTCCCCTGTTCTCGGAGCTCGCGCCGGCGTTCAGCCAGCTCTCGACGACAATGAACATACCGGCGAAACAGAACCCGGT
>DATCEJ010000362.1:0-4965 GCA_036510135.1 Roseiarcus sp.
GGTCAGATTTCCCGGCAAAGAGGTGCGGCTTGTCAATTTTACTGAAAAACAGTACTATACCGAAGCCGGCGTGTCAAGAAATTGTCGATCTTCCGAATTGACGCATAATCTCAGGATACCGGCCAACAGTGTCGAGCGAGCAGATAGCGCCCGATCGCTCACGCGACACCGCTTCAATGACACGCTCACCCTTCGCGGCGCCTAGCTAGCGGGATTTCTATGGCTGGGGGCGTAGTTGGATTGTAGGAATTCAGGCCGTCATTGCGAGGAGCGGAGCGAAGCAATCTACCGTGTTTCAAGTCAAGGCCGGCTTGAAGGGTGTTTTGGCTTTGATCATTGCGTTGAGTGTTGTGATGAGTTTTCGCAAGACGGCGACGATGACGAGTTTGTGGGGCTTGCCGTTGGCTTTGAGCCTGTCGCGGAAGGCTTTGAACGTCGGATTATGAGCGCTTGGGGAAAGCGCGGCCATGAACAGAATGTCGCGCAAGGCTTTTCGGCCTCCAGCGATGCTGGCGTGATTGATGGACGCGCCGCTGGCTTTGGTGATGGGCGCGACGCCGACGAGAGCGGCGATCTTGCGACGGTCGAGGGTTCCGATTTCGGGCAGCATGGCGAGGATGGCCTGCGCCGACTTGGGTCCAACGCCCTTGCAGGAGCGCAGGAGACTGGCGTTTTCCGCCAAGGCGGGGTCGGCGGCGATAAAAGCGTCGATGGCCGCCTGCATGGCGTCGATTTGCGCGTCGATGACTTTCAGCATGGCTTTGATCGAGGCTTTGATCCGGGTTCCCGGAGCAAGCTGCGCACGACAGCTTTCGCTTTGACGCAAGTCCGTCAGCTGATTGAGGCGGCTCACCATGGCGGCCAATTCCTGGGCTTGTGCGCTGGGCAAGGGCTTTGGCGGCTCATGGACGGTGAAGGCGGCCAATTGGGCGAGCATTTTCGCATCGATGACGTCGGTCTTGGCGAGCCTGCCGGTCGCCTGGGCAAAGGCGCGGGCGCGATTGGGGTGCACCCGGCGCAAGGGCAAAGCGAGTTGGGCCGCCACGCGCATCAGCGCGCGTTCATAGCCCCCCGTCGCTTCGCAGACGATATTGGCGCAGGTCGACCAGGGGCCGGTGAAGGCCGCGGCGATTGCCGCGACTTCATTGGCCACCTGCTTTCGGCGTCCATCCGTATCGGCGATATCGACCCACGCCTTCGACACGTCGACGCCGATAAAAAGAGGCTTGGCGAGGAGACGCTCGCAAGCCGCCGGACCTGGAAGGCAATCAGCGGTGGAGACGCGGATTGAACGGGAAGGAAAATGAGCTACCATGGCGACGCCTTTCGCAAGAAGGTGAAAGGTCCTCTGACACGGGATTGTAAACTCGGGTTCAGGCCCATCCTACCGTCCGTGCTCAAGACCGCAGAGGCAGGGTGACGGATCCAGATTGCTTGCGAACTTGCGTTCCATCCAGAAACGATCTCGCCATCCTGCCTCCCCAGCTTCCATGCTTGCAAACAGACAAGGAAGCGGTGAAATGAGACGTACAAACCAGAGCGAGACCCGCGGCGCTGAGTATCGCGCATACGATGAAGAGAGACTCGTAGCCGAATGCTTTCGCCAAACCGCCGGTCCCAAGAGCAGCGAGCACCGAGCCCAGTTGACCGGCGTTCGAAAACAGGGCCGCGGCGGCGCCGGCGCGGTGCGGCATCAGCGAGTGGAGGAAGCTGATCCCAAGATAGGTGACGAGAGCGATGCCGATCGCCCGCGGGATTTGCGCCCAGAACACCGCGCCGACGGAGGGCGCGAACATCAAGGCGACATAATAGACGACGAAGGCGGCAAAGCCGGCGACAATCGCCGCGCGCTCGCCTCGTTGGAGCGGCCTCCAGATCAGCGCGCCCATGACGACGATTTCCAAAGCGGCGCACAAGCTCATCGTGATTCCGACATCGCTTTCCACGCCGCTGAGCGACGTCGTGAGCACGATGGGAAGCGAGATCGATCCCAAGAACATTGCGGTGTAAAACAAGGCGATCGCCGCGAACGCGAGCCCGATCGCTGGACCGCCATTCGCGTGCTTCCCTCGCTGGATGAGAACGGCATCGGCGGGAATCGGCCTCGCTCGCACCAAAGTCAGGGTCGCGAGCGCGGTCACACCTGACGCGGCGCTAGCGAGAAAAGCGCCGCGAAATCCGGCCGTCCCGACGAGTATGGCGCCGATCATGGGTCCGATGGCCCAGGCCAGCGAAAAGCTGGCGCGCATGACGCCGATGGCGCGATTGACCGTGTGAGGGCTGGACCGATGAAACTCACGCTTGACGAGCGCAATCGATTGGGAAAAGGCGGCCGAGCCGATCGCGATCGGAACAGCCGCAATGACGAACAGGGCGGCGAAATTCGTCGTGAACCCGAGCAGAGCATACCCGACCGATGACCCGGCGAGCGCCAGGAGTAGCGGCGCCAGAGTCGTCCTTTTGTCGATCCATGCTCCAAACGCTGTGCTGAAGGCGATCGCGCTGAGCGCTCTCATAGTCAAAATGGCGCTTAAGCCAAGAGGGCCGAGCCCTGCCTTATCAACGAGAAAAAGCACGATGTATGGGCCGGAGATGGCGTCCGCGAGGCCAACGAAGACATCGACGACGACAAGCGCGATGAAGAAAGAGGAGCGGTCGGCGTCCGTGGTCAAAGCGGCCCCGTTGCTGCGGCTGAAGATGCTCAACGCGGCTCGATCGCAAGCGACTCGAGGGTCGGCGCCCGAGCATAGTTGAGCGGAGAGCGCCGGTCGCTCCAATAACCGCAGCTCAAACGGAATTGAATGATCGAAGTGTTGGCGAGTGGCGGCATGGGCCGAATCCTGTCGCCGCCGCCCGGTTGATTGGGGTTGATCGAGCCGGCGAATGAGCCGGCTCGAAACGAGTTTAAATCACATAGGATTTCAGCGGCGGGAAGCCGTTGAAGCCGACCGAGGAATAAGTCGTTGTGTAGGCGCCGGTCCCCTCGATCCATACCTTCGCGCCGATCTCAAGTGAGATTGGCAGCAGGTATGGCTCCTTCTCGTACAACACGTCGACCGAGTCGCAGCTAGGACCCGCGATGACACAGGGGCCGACCTGGTCGTCGTCGCATTCCGTCCGGATCGGATAGCGGATCATCTCGTCCTGCGTCTCCGCAAGGCCGTTGAACCTGCCGATGTCGAGGTAGACCCAGCGGCTCTTGTCCTCGTTCGACTTCTTCGAGATCAGCACCACCTCGGCCTCGATGACGCCTGCGTTGCCGACCATGCCGCGGCCGGGCTCGATGATCGTCTCCGGAATCCGGTTGCCGAAATGTCGGCGGAGCGCCCGGAAGATCGTCTGCCCGTAGGTCTTGATTGCGGGCACATCCTTCAGATAGCGGGTCGGAAAGCCGCCGCCCAGGTTGATCATGGCGAGCTGGATGCCGCGCTCGGCGAGGTCGGTGAAGATTGCGGCCGAGACCTTCAGCGCCCGATCCCACATGCGCGGATTGCGCTGCTGCGAACCGACATGGAACGAAAGGCCATGGGCGATCAGTCCAAGCCCGTGCGCACGCTCGAGCACGCCCGCAGCCATAGCGGACGCGCACCCGAACTTGCGCGACAGCGGCCATTCCGCGCCCGCGCCATCGCACAGGATTCGGCAGAACACTTTCGAGCCCGGCGCGGCGCGCGCAATCTTCTCCACCTCGGCTTCGCAATCGACGGCGAAGAGGCGGATCCCGAGCGCATAGGCGCGGGCGATATCCTTTTCCTTCTTGATCGTGTTGCCGAAGCTGATGTTGTCGGGAGTCGCGCCAGCGGCGAGCGCTTGCTCGATCTCGCCCACGGAGGCCGTGTCGAAGCAGGAGCCGAGCCCCGCGAGCAGATCGAGGATCTCAGGCGCCGGGTTCGCTTTGACCGCGTAGAACACGCGGGCGTCAGGCAGGGCGACGGAGAAGCCCAGATAATTCTCGCGCACGACGTCGAGGTCGACAACGAGACGCGGCCCGTCTTCTCGATTGCGGGCGAGAAACTCCTTGATGCGGTCAGTCATGAGCGGCATCCCCCAAGAGCACGGAAGGCTCCGCGCCTGGAAACATGAAGGATTCGCCGGCGATGCGACTTCGCGCCGCGCGTGTTGGAGACGCGATGCGCAGTCGTTGACCCGCCGACGCGACCGCCGCACGAATCCGGTAACGGCTTGAGACAAGCCATCAACGGACCGCTTGAGCAGTCAGCGGCTAAGCCGTGGCCAAGACGCGCATGAGCCTGAGCAGCCTCACGCGATCAGAGCCATCGTTTGGACGAGGAAGTTCCCGTCCGCACGCCCGGCAAGATAGACAAGCCTCTTTGGACGCCGACCTTTGGAGGGCCAGCAGAGACCAAAAAAGCCCGGTCCGTCGTTGCTTCAAGTCGCGTCCCCCGTTGGGCGGGGTTCGCCGGTTCGCCTCCGGCTGCCGGTCTTCCAGGGGCGGTTAACTGGCCTCTTGTCCAGATCCCCGCCGACCGACACACGACCACAGGCACGTGCGTATTGGGCAAGACCACTATTTGGGTGAATCGTGCCTCGGCGCAAGAGCTTTTTCCTCCCCCGGTGAACAATTTCGCGCGACGGTCGCTGGACGGTTGGCAATCAGCGAGGTCGCGGCGTGAGGCGATCTGGCAGCTTTCCGCCGTGCGAAAGCAAAGCTCTCGCGCCGCCTTGAAATAATTCTAAATTGAATCTCTTCTAATCTCACCGCCCAATCCTTGCCGAAAGAATTGGTCACCTCTAGCGTGAATCTAAGGTGACAGAGCTTCTGCCTCGCGCCTGAAGAGGGGTCCGTGGACACGTTTCTACGTTGCGCTGCTAGGGCGCGCGAACGTTGATTCTGTTTTTACTCTTCAAGCGTGAGAAAATAACTCTACGAAGACATCGCGGCGATTGACTATTAAATCCAATTTGCTGGGAAGATAACAAAGTGGGGCCCTCTTTGACTGGAAC
>DATCEJ010000363.1:0-4306 GCA_036510135.1 Roseiarcus sp.
GGCCGCGTCGGGATTGCGCTTCTGCGGCATGATCGACGAGCCGGTCGAGAACGCGTCGGAGAGCCTGATGAAGCCGAACTGCGGCGTCGTCCACAGCACGATCTCCTCGGCGAAGCGGGAGAGATGCCCGCCCGTGATCGCGGCCGCCGCGAGCGCCTCGAGCGCGAAGTCGCGATCGGCGACGCTGTCAAGCGAATTGGCGGTCGGCCGGTCGAAGCCGAGCGCCTTGGCGGTCATCTCGCGGTCGATCGGGAACGAGGTGCCGGCGAGCGCGGCCGCGCCAAGCGGACATTCGTTGAGGCGCTTGCGCGCATCCCTGAAGCGTCCCGCGTCGCGCCCCAGCATCTCGACGTAGGCCATGAGATGATGGCCGAAGGTGACCGGCTGCGCCGATTGCAGATGGGTGAAGCCCGGCATGACCATGCCAGCGCTGTCCAGCGCACGCGTGGCGAGCGCGCGTTGCAATTGAGCGATCTGGATAAGGACCGCGTCGATTGCATCGCGCACCCAGAGGCGGAAATCGACGGCGACCTGATCGTTGCGCGAGCGCGCGGTGTGCAGCCGCCCGGCCGCCGGCCCGACGATCTGGGCCAAGCGGCTTTCGACGTTCATATGAATGTCTTCGAGCGCGCGCGAGAACGAAAACGTTCCCGCCTCGATTTCGCCTCTGACTTGGGCGAGACCCTTGGCGATCGCCTCGGCGTCGGCGGCTTCGACGATGCCTCGGGCAGCGAGCATGGCGAGATGGGCCTGGGACGCCGCGATATCCTGGGAGCCAAGCTTGCGGTCGAAGTCGATCGAGGCGTTGATTTCCTCCATCGCCTCGGCCGGACGCCCGGTGAACCGGCCGCCCCACATTGTGTTGCTCATGCGTGTCGTCTCGGATGATTGATATGACGGATATCGATAAGCCCCCGCGCCGCCGAAATGTTCTGTTGCCCGTTTTGGGCGTGCTCGTGGCGGTTGCGGCTGGCGTCGTCCTATACGGGACGCTTGCGCCGGCCGGCAAGGCCGCGAGCGATTGCCCGGCCGACTCGGCCAAGCTCGCGGCCAGGCTCGCGCCCCTCGCCAAGGGTGAACTGGCGGCGCTCCAGGTGGAGAGCGAGCCCCGGCGGGCGATACAAATCGCTTTCCAGCGCGAAGACGGGGCTAAGCTCACGCTTGCCGATTTCAAGGGCCGCGCGGTGCTGCTCAATCTGTGGGCGACCTGGTGCATTCCTTGCCGCGTCGAGATGCCGGCGCTCGACCGGCTTCAGGCCGCGAAGGGCGGGCCGGGGTTCGAGGTGGTGGCGGTGAATGTGGACACCGCGAAACCCGAACGGCGCGCCGCGTTTCTGGATAGCGTCGGCGTGAAGTCGCTCGCCCGCTATCTGGATTCGAGCGGCGACGCCTTCGAAACCCTGCATAAGGACGGCAAGGCGCTCGGACTGCCGGTGACCCTGGTCATCGACAGGCACGGCTGCGAACTCGGCGCGGTCGAAGGCGGCGCCAAATGGGATTCGGCGGAAGCGCAGGCGCTGGTCGCGATGCTGAAGGGCGGGTAGGGCCTACTGGTCGAAAGCCCGCGCTTAGAACGCGCGCGAGGCGGTCCTGTTCGCGAAAGGACAGAGCGAACTTACGGCGCCGTCTGCGCGTCGCGCAGAGCGCGGGGCGATGGCGCGGACAGCTACCTTAACCCGAGCTTTGGGCGCATGATGGAGGGGAGGAACCCTCCAACGTTCCTACGCTTCGCAGCGCGAGTACTTGAGTGGAAGATTCATGGCGAACAAATTCGGGATTGGCGATCATGTGAGCTGGAATTCGGAAGCCGGACGCGTCAGCGGCACGGTCGTGCGCGTGCATATGCGCGATTTCGAGGTCCATGGCTACACGCACCATGCAAGCGCGGAAGCGCCTCAATACGAGATTAAGAGCAGCAAGACCGAGCATATTGCCTTCCATAAGGGCTCGGCGCTCACCGCAGTTCGCGGCTGACGCTTCCGCCAGGCGCGATCGAAACCAAAGTGTTCGCCCGATGCCCGAGAGAACTCAACCTCCTTCACCCGAGCCACTGCGCGCCAGTCTCAGCGACGCGGATGATCGCATCCGCCTTAACCACTGGATGCCCCCGCAACAGGGGATCGCGCCGCGAATCCGGATCGGACGACGCTGGTTCAATACCTTGTGGGCGCTGCCGATCGGCGCGGCGGCGCTGCTCTGCCTGATCGCGCTGGCGCAGAGTCTTCGCGCGCTTCCGGGCGTCGAAACCTTCATTCGAACCCACCCCGGCATCGCGCAATCGGCGCCATCGGTCGACTCGGGCTTTCCCTGGTGGCTGCAACTCCAGCATTTCCTGAACATGTTCTTCATGCTGTTCATCATGCGCGCCGGGTTGCAGATCCTGGCCGATCACCCACGGCTCTATTGGGGACGGGACTGCACGCCGGGGAGCGACTGGTTCCGCTTCCAGGTCCCGGTGCCGAAGGGCCGCATCTGGACCGCCAAGGACGATTCTGTCACGCTGCCGACCTGGCTCGGCATTCCCGGCCTGCGCCATACACTTGGCCTGTCGCGTTGGTGGCATTTTTCCGTCAACCTGCTGTGGCTGATCAATGGCGTTGCCTTTTACGCACTGCTGTTTTCCACCGATCAGTGGCGCAGGCTGGTGCCGCTGACCTGGGAAGTGTTTCCGGCGGCGCTCTCGACGGCGATCCAATACGCCTCATTGAACTTCCCGGTCGATGAAGGCTGGACCCGTTATAACGGCCTCCAGCAAATCAGCTATTTCATTACCGTCTTCGTCGCGGCGCCCGTCTCGATCGCGACCGGCCTGATGCAGAGCCCGGCGATCTCCAATGCGCTGGGCTGGTTCGGCCGGTTATTCAACCGTCAAGCGATGCGCTCGGTTCACTTCATCTCGTTCGCCTGGTTCGTCGGCTTCATCCTGGCGCATGGCGCCATGGTGCTCGTCACCGGCATCCGGCAGAACACCAACCACATGTTCGGCGGCGTCAACGACGCCTCCTGGACGGGGTTTCCACTGTTTCTCCTCGCAATGGCCATCCTGGTTGCAGCCTGGCTCGTCGCCTCGCCGTTCACCATCCGGCACGCGCGACTCGTGCAGCGCACGGGCGCATTCACGATCGGCTGGCTCATGGGCCTAGCCGAGGGCTGGGATCCGCGCTCGCAACTCATGAAGAAGGATATTTCTCCCTACTTCTGGCCGAATGGCACGATGCCCAATTCCAAGGAATTCGATGATCTCGTGGCGGAGAACTTCGCAGGGTACGGGCTTCGGGTCGGCGGCCTTGTCGAAGCGCCGCAAGAATTCTCGCTGGCCGACCTCAGGGCGATGGCCAAGCAGGAACAGATCACGACGCATTTCTGCATCCAGGGCTGGTCCGGCGTCGCCGAATGGGGCGGCGTTCCCATGCGCGACATTCTCGAGCTGGTGAAGCCGATGACGGAGGCGCGTTACGCGGTGTTCTATTCCCTCGCCGACGGAGCCGACGGCGGGCGCTATTACGATGTCCACAAGATCGAAAACATGCGCCACGAACTGACGATCCTCGCCTATGAGATGAACGGCAAGCCCGTTAGCGTCCTGCATGGCGCGCCGCTGCGGCTGCGCTGCGAGAATGAACTGGGCTTCAAGATGGTCAAATGGATCACGGCAATCGAGTTTGTCGCGGACTTCGCCGACCTCGGCGCCGGCCAGGGCGGCTACAACGAGGATCACGAATTCTATGGCTATCGGATGCCGATTTGACCGCTCCCGGCCAGCGTCACTGTAACCGCGAGACTCGCGCGGCGACGAGCGCAAAGGAGGAGCTGGAACGATGATCGTCAAGGCCATATTGCCGCGCGCGCTCGAACGTCTGGCGGTGATCGAAGCGGAAGCGCCGGTGAAGGAAGCCGCCGCTCTCATGTCGTGGCCCCATACCGATCTCATCGTCGTGTGCGACCACGGCGACATGGTCGGCGTTCTGACGAAGACCGACATCGTCGGCCAGATTGGTCGCTGCATGGGCGCCGGCTGCACAACCCGAGTGGACAGCATCATGACCCGCGATGTCACCTATTGCCGAACACACGAGATGTTGTTCGACGTCTGGTCAGTGATGAGGGAGCGGAGCCTGCAACGCGTTCCGATTCTCGACGAAGCACGAAGGCCGCTCGGCATCATCTATGCCCGGGAAGCCTTGCAGGTTCTGCTGTCCGAATCAGAGAACGAGGATGAGTTGCTTCGCGACTACATATCCGGGGTCGGGTATCGATAAGCTGAGCGAAGCGACCATCGCAAGTTCTGACCATAGACCGATGTGTA
>DATCEJ010000364.1:0-3420 GCA_036510135.1 Roseiarcus sp.
GAGCCACAGAAGCGCCTGCACCCGCTCGCGACGCTCGGCTTGCGATCGTCCCGCGATCTTGAGCGGCAGCGCGATGTTATCGGCGACGGTCCTGGACGACAGGAGGTTGAAGTGCTGGAAGATCATGCCCACGCGCAAACGGACCTTGCGCAAGTCGCGCTCGGCCAGCGGCGCGATGTCCTCGCCCAGCACTTCAATGCGCCCGCTGTCCGGCTTTTCGAGCCCATTGAGGCAGCGGATCAGCGTCGATTTTCCCGCGCCGCTGCGGCCGATGACGCCGACGATTTCACCGCGCTTGACCTCGAACGACACACCGTCGATCGCCGACGTCGCGCCAAAGCGCTTGCTGACCTCGACGAGGCGCAGCACGGTTTCGCGCTGAGGCGCCTCGCGTGACGGCGGCGCCGAAACGGTCGGACGATCACGAACTGCGATCTGAGGATGCTCCGTCAGTTTGAGATCGGCGGTCATGTTTCCTTTCGTTGCATCGCGCGAAGACGCTCATCCGTCACGCCATAACCCGTCTGAAAAGACGGGCGTCCTTCCAGACGCCCTATCGCGCCACCTTCTCCCTCCGGGAGAAGCCGGCCGGATGAGGGTCTGCCGCAACAAAGCGTCCCTACCGCACGCTCGGGGGGAGGGGCCCTCACGTGCGATAGGGCGCATGGACCCGCTTTCGCGGGCTAAGGGTCACCAGGCCGGGAGCGCGGTGCCCTTATAGACTTTGGCCAGTGTCGCGCGCACCGTGTCGTTCTCATAAGACGCGACGAGCGGCTTGACCCACGGGTCATTCTCATGACCCGCCTTGACGGCGATGAAGTTGCGATAGGGGTTGTTGTCGACGGTCTCCGTCGCGATGCGGTCGCTTTGGGTCAGGCCCGATTTCAGCGCCCAGTCTGTGTTGACAACCGCAGCGTCGAGATCCTCGATCGAGCGGCCAACGATGCCGGCGTCAAGCTCCTTGACGACGAGGTTCTTCGGATTGGCGGTGATGTCCTGCGCGGTCGCCAGGATTCCGGCCTCTGGCTTGAGCTTGATGAGGCCCTGGGACTCGAGCACGCGTAAGGCACGGCCCTCGTTGCTGGGATCATTCGGTACGCCGACCACCGCGCCGCTCGGCAGATCGGCGACGCTGTGGTGCTTCTTCGAATAGAGGCCGATCGGCCATACGGCGGTGAAGCCGACCGCAACGATGTGGTAGCCGCGCGTCTTGATCTGGTTCTCGAGATAGGGCTTGTGTTGAAATGCGTTGGCGTCGAGTTCCCCGTTCTCAAGCGCCTCG
The DNA here is from genome assembly GCA_036510135.1 of Roseiarcus sp. Classification (GTDB taxonomy): domain Bacteria; phylum Pseudomonadota; class Alphaproteobacteria; order Rhizobiales; family Beijerinckiaceae; genus Roseiarcus. Next base: position 1,283 of record DATCEJ010000364.1, read on the forward strand.
TTCGGCTGCGTGTAGTCGTTGAAGACAACGAGCTTGACATCGAGGCCTTTCGTCTTCGCCTGTTCGGCGACCACGGCCCAGACATCCTCGTCCTCGGCGCTCATGATCCCGACCCGCAATGTTTTCTGTTCGGCGTGGACCTCGGCTGAGGCAAGCAGCGGCGCCAGCGCGAGCACCCCTGCCAAAACGGAGCGGCGATCGAATCTCATTCTGCTGTTCTCCATCGCTATGACCTGCCCGCGCGGGCCTGCCGTTTAAGACCAGGCCGGACCTTAGCCGCAAAAATTGACAAGGTCTACAAACATTATAGTCTAATGATGCGGATTCATTCACGAGGCATTTCGATGGCTCAACGCGCCACACTTGAACTCGTCGCCTCCAGTCCCAAACGGGACGCCTCTCATCGCCACGACCTCGCTTATCCGGCAGCGCTGCGACAATTGGCCCGCTCTGTCAGCGTCGTCACTTTCCAGCGCGGCGCCGACTGGTTCGGCCTCACCGCAACCTCACTCTCGTCCTTGTCTGTCGACCCCCCGACAATTCTGCTCTCCTTCGATGGCGCCGCCAGCCTATCGCAAGCGGGCGCTCAGGCCCGGTTTGGCGTCAGCGTCCTCGCGGCGAGCCACGCCGAGATCGCGGATCGCTTCGGGCGCGGGGCTCTGGTTGAGGCGAGCTCGGATGATTTCGAGGGGAGTTGGGTGACGGCGGCGAGTGGCGTTGCCCTTCGATCCGACGCTGTCGCCGCGTTCGAATGTGAAAGTGAGGAAATCATAGTCCGCCACGGGCGGGCGATTGTGATCGGCCGGATTCGCAACGTCTTCAGGATCGGCGGCTCTGGGGCGCTCGTCTATTGGCATGGCGCTTATAATTCCATCGGCTGGACCGACGACGAAGTCCGACGGGCCGTGGGCCTCTTTCCCGCCGCAAGATGATCTCTCGCAATCGCTCGGGGCCCGACATCGATGAGCAAGCCATGAATGAGGCTATCCTCAACCCGCACGCGAGTGGCATCGACGATCTTACGCAGAGGATCCTGGCGAAGATTACGCAAGCATCGTGGCGGAGCTCCGCAAATTGCGCGCGGTCTCCCAATTGAGCCGCTACCGTGGCGCAGCGCCTCGCCTGCCATCGCGCGAGGCGATCAGCGAAATCGTCGGGAGCCTGATTTCGGCGCTCTACCCCCGCCACTTCGGGCCTCCGGGATTAGACGCGAGAGACGCCGATGCGTTTGTGGCTCGGACGCTTGCAGAAGCGTTGCCGGCGCTCAAGCACGAGATCGAACTGGCGCTGGCGCTCGAGCAGGAGGACGCGCGCGATGCGGCAAATGCGAACCCTCGATCCGCGGCCGAGATCACGCGCTCGTTTGCCGCAGCTCTGCCGACGATACGCGCCGTCCTCGACAAAGACGTCCGCGCCGCTTTCGCGAACGATCCATCGGCAAAAAGCATCGACGAGGTTATATTCTGCTTTCCTGGCGTCGCCGCAATCATGCGCCACCGTCTGGCGCATGAACTCTACCGGCTTGGCGCGCACTTGCTGGCGCGGATCATCGCCGAGATCGCTCACGCCCTCGCGGGTGTAGACATCCACCGGCGCTGAGATCAAAGAGGGGTTTTTCATCGACCACGGCACGGGCGTCGTCGTCGGCGAGACGGCTGTGATTGGCCGCAACGTGCGCATCTATCAGGCCGTCACGCTGGGGGCGAAGCGCTTCGAGATCGGAGGAGATGGCGAACTGCGCAAGAGCTATCCGCGCCACCCGATCGTCGAGGATGACGTTGTCATTTACGCCGGCGCAACGATCCTGGGCCGGATCACGATTGGGCGCGGCTCGTCGATCGGCGGCAATGTTTGGTTGACAGAGAGCGTGCCACCGGGGAGCCGCATCACGCAAGCCAAGACCCAGGCGAATGAGGGCGGACACTCGATCTAGAAAACGCGAGGCCCCAGATCAACGCAGCGGCTCCGATTGCAGGGGCCAAGCTCTCCCGGTCGAACACTGAGTGCGCCGCCGCGAGGAGACGCTCAAGAATCTCCGATTCCACCCGGGCGAACTCGGCCAAACCACGCTGGCGCGGCCGCGGCAGACCGACTGGAATGTCGGTCGTAATCGCGCCATGGTCAATGACTACGATCCG
>DATCEJ010000365.1:0-8251 GCA_036510135.1 Roseiarcus sp.
GAAAAGGCGCCGGCCGGGCCGGCCGCGGCCGTGCCGAAAGACTATGTCGCGCGTCTGAAGAAGAAATATCGCGAGGACATCGTTCCCAAGCTGGTCAAGGAGTTCGGCTACAAGAACGCGCTCGAAGTGCCGAGGATCGACAAGGTCGTGCTCAACATGGGCGTTGGCGAGGCGGTCAACGACACCAAGAAGGTGACCTCCGCCGCCGCGGACCTCGCGCTGATCGCGGGGCAGAGGCCGGTCGTCACCAGAGCGCGCCGAGCGATCTCGACCTTCAAGGTGCGCGAGAACATGCCGATTGGCGCCAAGGTGACGCTGCGCCGGACGCGGATGTACGAGTTTCTCGATCGTCTGGTGACGGTTGCGCTGCCGCGCGTCCGCGATTTCCGCGGTCTCGATCCGAAGTCGTTCGACGGGCGCGGCAATTATGCGCTTGGCGTCAAGGAGCACATCATTTTTCCCGAAATCGACTACGACAAGGCCGAGGCTCAGCTGGGTCTCGACATCGTGGTCTGCACGACAGCGAAGACCGACGCGGAAGCCCAGGCTTTGCTGAAGGCGTTCAACTTCCCCTTCCGGCAGTGAGCCTCAAGCTCAGACGCGGAAAACGGAGCCGATAAATGGCAAAGAAGAGTGCGATCGAGAATAACCTGCGCAAGCAGCGTCTGGTGAAGAAGTTCGCCGCCCGCCGCAAGCGCCTACTGGACCTCGCCAATGATCAGACGCGTCCGATGGAGGAGCGCTTCGAGGCGCGCATCCGCCTTGCGGCGCTGCCGCGCAACGGCGCGATCATTCGTGTGCGCAATCGCTGCGAGGTGACAGGAAGGCCGCGCGGCTATTATCGCAAGATGAGGATGTCGCGCATCGCGCTCCGTGAACTCGGCAATCAGGGCCTGATACCGGGCCTCGTCAAGTCGAGCTGGTGAGGAGGCAAAGATCATGGCGACGAACGATCCCCTCGGCGATATGCTCACCCGCATCCGCAACGCTCAAATGCGCAAGCGGGGCAAGGTTTCCACGCCTGGCTCTTCACTGCGCAAGAACGTGCTCGACGTTCTCGAGTCGGAAGGCTATATCCGCGGCTATTCGACCACGGACTACGGCAATGGCCGCCTCGAGTTCGAAATCGAGCTGAAGTATTTCGACGACCAGCCGGTCATCCGCAAAATCGAGCGCGTGTCCAAGCCAGGCCGCCGGGTCTATGCGACGGTCGACGCGATGCCTCGCGTCGCCAACGGGCTTGGGGTGTCGATCGTGTCGACGCCGAAGGGCGTGATGGCGGATCATTCCGCGCGTGAAAACAATGTCGGCGGCGAGGTCCTTTGCACCGTCTTCTAGGCGGCGCCGAGTTTAAGCAACGGATTAGAAACAATGTCCCGTATCGGCAAGAAACCCATCGTCATTCCGTCCGGCGTCACCGCCAAGCTTGACGGCCAAACGATCGCCGTCAAAGGCTCGAAGGGCGAACTGAAATTCACCGCGCCACGCGAGGTTGCGATCTCGATCGATGGCGGGGAAGTGCATGTCACGCCGCATGGCGAGGACAAGCGTTCCCGCGCCATGTGGGGCACGGCGCGCGCCCAGGTGCAGAATCTGGTCGGCGGCGTCACCAAGGGGTTCGAGAAGAAGCTCGAGATCAACGGCGTCGGCTACAAAGCGGCGATCGCCGGCAAGAACCTGCAGCTCTCGCTCGGCTATAGCCACGACATCCTGTATCCCATTCCTGCTGGAGTGACGATCACCGCGGCCAAACCGACGGAAATCTCCGTCGCCGGCATCGACAAGCGGCAAGTCGGCCAGGTCGCCGCGGAGATCCGCGGTTTCCGCGGCCCCGAACCCTATAAGGGGAAGGGCGTGAAATACGCTGGCGAATTTATCTTCCGCAAGGAAGGCAAGAAGAAGTAAGAGGCGGACGGCAATGGCTCACTCCCAAACCACGGCGGATCGACGCAAAGCTCGGGTGCGTCGCGCGGTCAGCGCACATTCGAACGGTCGCCCGCGGCTCAGCGTTTTCCGCTCGTCGAAGCAGATCTACGCTCAGGTCATCGACGATGCGCGCGGCCATACGATTGCAGCTGCGTCCTCGCTGGAGAAGACATTGCGCGAATCGATGAAGACCGGCGCCGACACTGAGGCCGCGAAACGTGTCGGCAAGGAACTCGCCGAGCGGGCGAAGAAGGCCGGCGTCGACAAAGTGGTGTTCGACCGCGGCAGCTACATGTATCACGGGCGCGTCAAAGCGCTGGCGGACGGCGCCCGCGAGGGCGGCTTGGACTTTTGACGAAAAGCAACGAAATCGGACGGCGCTCAGCAACGCGCCGTGATGATCGACTGATGGAAGAAGCCAATGGCGCGTGAAGGTGAAGGCGGCCGCGGCCGCGATCGCAACCGCGAGGAGCGCGACAGTGAATTTGTCGATCGCCTCGTGCACATCAATCGGGTGGCGAAGGTGGTGAAGGGCGGGCGTCGCTTCGGCTTCGCGGCGCTTGTCGTCGTTGGCGACCAGAAGGGCCGGGTCGGCTTCGGCCATGGCAAGGCGCGCGAAGTGCCGGAAGCGATCCGCAAGGCGACCGAGGCCGCGAAGCGCGGCGTCGTTCGCGTGCCGTTGCGCGAGGGTCGGACGTTGCATCACGACGTGAACGGGCGCCACGGCGCAGGCCGCGTCGTGCTGCGCGCGGCGCCAGCCGGCACAGGCATCATTGCGGGCGGCCCCATGCGCGCCGTGTTCGAGTCGCTCGGCGTGCACGACGTCGTCGCCAAGAGCCAGGGCTCATCGAATCCGTACAACATGGTGCGCGCCACCTTCGACGCGCTGGCGCGCGAAGACAGCCCGCGCTCGGTCGCCCAAAGGCGAAACCTCAAGGTGTCGACAATCCAGTCGCGCCGCCAGGGCGTCGAAGCCGACGCTACCGATTCTTGAGAGCAGGCACGATGAGCTCCGACAAGACCATTACACTCGAGCAGACCGGCAGCGCCATCGGCCGCCCCGGCTCACAGCGCGATACGCTCAAGGGCCTCGGCCTCAACAAGATCGGGCGGAGGTCGAGCCTCGCCGACACGCCTGCCAATCGCGGCATGATCGCCAAGGTCGCGCATCTCGTGCGCGTCGTCGACAGCCGTTAAGGATCGCCGGCCATGAAACTCAACGAAATAAGAGACAACCCTGGATCGTCCAAGGCGCGCATCCGTGTCGGACGCGGCATCGGCTCGGGCAAGGGCAAGCAGGCCGGCCGTGGCGGCAAGGGCCAGACGGCTCGCTCGGGCGTCCGCATCAAGGGCTTCGAGGGTGGCCAGATGCCTCTGCATCGCCGCCTGCCGAAGCGTGGCTTCACGCCGCCCGCACAGCTTAAGTACAACGAGGTCAACCTGGACCGCATTCAGCGGGCGATCGACGCCGGCAAGCTCAGCGCAGCGGAGCCGATCAATGTCGAGAGCCTCATGAAGGCCGGGGTCGTCACGCGGCGGCGCGACGGCGTCAAGATTCTTGGCGTGGGCGAATGGACGACGAAGGCGGCCTTCGAGGTCGAGACCGCGTCCAAGAGCGCTGCGGCGGCAATCGAGAAGGCCGGCGGCAGCCTCAAGACGCTGCGCGAAGAAAAAGCTTCTCCCGCCCCCTGAGCTCAGTCCGTCGAGGTTGGCATTGGCCTGCGCGGCGACCATATGCTAGGGCCGTTTCCGCCAAAGTCGGCCTCGGCCGGCGGAAGCGAGATGACATAAGTTGGGGCGCTGTTCCTGAGGCGCCGCCCGGAGCAATCCCGCCATGGCGTCGGCCGCCGAACAACTCGCAGCCAATATCAACTGGTCAGCCTTCGCCAAGGCCGACGAACTCAAAAAGCGCATCTGGTTCACGCTCGGCGCGTTGGTGATCTACCGGCTCGGGACCTACATCCCGCTTCCCGGCATCGACCCCGCAGCGTTCGAGGCCTCGTTTCTCGGCCAGAAGCAGGGCGTCCTTGACATGTTCAACATGTTCTCGGGCGGCGCCGTTCAGCGCATGGCTGTGTTCGCGCTCAATATCATGCCCTACATATCCGCTTCCATCATCATCCAGCTCTTGAGCTCGGTTATGCCGTCGCTCGAGGCGATCAAGAAGGAGGGCGAGCAAGGGCGCAAGATTCTCAATCAGTACACGCGTTATCTGACGGTCATACTCGCCGTCTTCCAGGCCTACGGCATTTCCATCGGGCTCGAGGGACGCGCTGGCATCGTCAGCGATCCGGGCCTTCTGTTTCGCATCTCGACGATCGTGACCCTGACCGGCGGCACGATGTTTCTGGTGTGGCTCGGCGAGCAGATCACGTCACGCGGCGTCGGCAATGGATCCTCGCTCATCATCTTCGCGGGCATCGTCGCGCGATTGCCGCAAGCGGTCGTGCAATTGTTCGAGCTTGGACGGCAAGGATCGATCTCCACCGGGCTGGTGCTTGCGGTCATCATCATGGTGTTCGTCGTTGTCGCCTTCATCGTGTTCATGGAGCGGGCGCAACGCCGCGTGCCGATCACCTATCCGCGCCGGCAAGTCGGCAACAAGATGTACGAGGGACAGAGTTCGTTCCTGCCGCTTAAGCTCAATACGTCCGGCGTCATTCCGCCGATTTTCGCCTCCTCGTTGCTGCTGCTGCCCACGACCGTCGCCAATTTCGCCCAAGGCTCGACGAGTTCGGGCATCTTTTCGACCATCTCGGCGCTGCTGGGGCGCGGCAGCGCGCTGTATCTGATCCTTTATGCGACGTTGATCGTCTTTTTTGCCTTCTTCTACACCGCGACGGTCTTCAATCCCTCCGACACCGCTGACAATCTGAAGAAGCATGGCGGTTTTATCCCCGGGGTCAGACCGGGCGAGCGCACCGCGCAATACATTGATTACGTTCTCACTCGAATCACGGTTCTCGGCGCGCTCTATCTCGCCGTGATCTGCCTTCTGCCCGAATGGCTTATTTCCTATGCGGCGTTGCCGTTCTATTTTGGCGGCACCTCGCTCCTGATCGTGGTCAACGTGACGATGGACACCGTTGCGCAGATTCACGGTCATCTGCAGGCGCATCAATATGAAGGCCTGATCAGAAAGGCCAGGTTGAAAGGGCGGAAGCGATGAAGCTGATACTGCTCGGGCCACCGGGGGCCGGCAAGGGCACGCAGGCGCAGAGGCTCGCCAAATCTCTCAAGATTCCGCAGCTATCAACGGGGGATATGTTGCGCACCGCGGTCGCGGCGGGAACGCCGATCGGGCTCAAGGCGAAGGCCGTGATGGATTCCGGCGCCCTCGTATCGGACGACATCGTCGTCGGCATCATCAACGACCGGATCGATGAGCCGGACGCGAATCGCGGCTTTATCCTCGATGGATTTCCGCGCACGCTGGCGCAGGCGCGCGCGCTGGAGACCATGCTTGCCGCTAAGGGGTTGAGGCTCGACGCCGCGATCGAACTGACCGTCGAAGCGCCCAAGCTCGTCCAGCGTATCGTCCGCCGCGCCCAGGACGCGAGCGCGGCCGGCCAGCCTGTGCGCAAGGACGATGATCCGGAAGTGTTCAAGTCGCGCCTTGCGGCATACGAACGCGACACGGCTGCGGTGACTCCGTTCTATCGCGAGCGTGGTCTCCTGCATGAAGTCGACGGCATGGCCCCGATCCAGGATGTCGCCAGGGCGATCGACGCGGTTCTCTCGGTGGTCGCCCCCGCGTGACGGCGCCGTCGCCAGACGCGGAGGCGCTCGTTGAGCGCCGTGGCCGCGCCGGCGTCATTGTGCTCAACCGCCCCAAGGCGCTGAACGCCCTGACCCTGAACATGGTCAGGCTGATTGCGGCCGCTCTCGACGAATGGGAAAGCGACGCCGCTGTCGACCGGATCGTTCTCCTCGGAGCGGGCGAGCGGGCCTTTTGCGCCGGCGGAGACATCCGGCGGCTCTACGACCTCGGCCGCGCAGGCGATCATGACGCCCAATTGACCTTTTGGCGTGAGGAATACCACCTCGATCGGCGCATCAAGACCTATCCGAAGCCGATTGTCGCCCTGGTGGACGGGATTGTTATGGGCGGGGGTGTTGGTCTGGCGATGCACGCCGCGCATACGGTGGCTGGCGAGCGTTTCGTATTCGCGATGCCGGAGGTGGGCATCGGCTTTTTTCCTGATGTCGGCGCCTCGTGGCTGCTGCCACGCCTTCCCTCACGCGCCGGCGTCTATTTCGCGCTGACCGGCCTGCGTGCTGATGCCGGCGACGCTGCCGCGTTCGGTCTTGCTGAAACCTTTGTCCCGAGCGCCGCCTTTCCCGCGCTGGCGCAGGCGCTGGAAAGCGAGGAGCCGGTCGAGGCCGCGCTCGCCCGCTTCGCCGCGCGACCGCCCCGTTCAACTCTGACAGGAGAGGCAGAAGCGATCGAAGCTTGTTTCTCGGGTCTCGATCGAACCGCAATCCTGGAGGCGTTACGCGAGGCGGAGATGCAGGGCCGAGCCTTCGCGGCGCCGGCGCGAGCGGCAATGCTGGACAAGTCGCCGACCAGCCAGGCGATCGTTCTCAAGCAGATGGCGTTGGGCGCGAGGAATGATTTTGACGAGGCGCTGCGGATGGATTACCGCGTCGTCTCACGAATTTGCCGCGGCCACGACTTCTACGAGGGCGTTCGCGCCGTGATTGTCGACAAGGACAATCGTCCGCGTTGGGCCCCGCCGCCGTCGCGGGCGGAGGTCGACGCCTATTTCGCTCCCCTCGGCGACGACGAACTCGAGTTTCCCGGGCGGGGCGCATGAAATACATCATGCGCCAGAGCCGTGACGGCGCCATCGAACTTGTCGACCCATCCCCGGCGCCGACCAAAGACCACGATCTCATGTCGGCGATTTCGCGGGTGGGCTGGGAGCATGCGCTCATCTGGTACATGCGGACGCTTGCGTGGGTCTGGATGGCGAAGGGTCTCTTCCACTGGGCGATCATTCTCGGCGCCTTCCCGGCGCTCGGCCAATTCACGACAATGGCGCTCCCTCTGCAGGCGACGATCGTGGCTTTCGCCTGCCTCGATTTGCTGGCGGCGATCGGCCTTTGGCTCGCCGCGGCCTGGGGCGGGGCGATATGGCTTTTGTGCGCGGTGGTGGAGGCCGCGTCCCCTGTTCTCAGCCCGCGCGCGGCCGCGATCGGATATGGCGGCGCTCTGTTGAACCTCGTGCTGGTGGCAGGGTATTTCCTATTGAGCTGGCGGGCGGCGCGGGAACGAGCCTGACGCTCAGTTCCCTGAGCCGTTCACCTGCCTGATAGCGTGACCCGCGCCCTGCGTTTGCGTCCTGTCAACGTAAACAAAGCCTTTGATTCAATTGAAATTTACCACGGCTTGGAAACTTTGGATTCATCTTGACTTTTAAACTCGTATTCACGCGCTTCCGTTACAGTTCTACTCATAAGAAGACCGAAGGAACGCTCGGCAGTTGAGTGGCGAAGAGGCGGGTGTGCAATGATTAACGCAGTCAAAACACAAGATATTGCAGTCAGGGTTGAACCTGAGCTTCGGGTATCCGGCCTGTACCTAGAGACCTTGACGATGGTCGAGCGGCTTCACCGTCGACTGCTGGACGTCATCAAGGATGAGTTCGACCGCCGGGGGCGATCCGACATCAACGCGGTGCAGGCGTTGCTCTTGTACAATATCGGTGACAAGGAATTGACCGCCGGCGAATTGCGCACGCGCGGCTATTATCTCGGCTCGAATGTTTCCTATAACGTCAAGAAGCTGGTCGAGATCGGCTTCCTTCATCATTCCCGCTCGCGCATCGACCGTCGCTCTGTCCGGATCAGCCTGACCGAGGCAGGCAAAGAGGTCCACCGCATCGTCGCTGGGATCTATGAGAAGCATGCGCGTACGATCGAACAGATTGGCGGCATCCCTGGCGACGACTTCGTTCGGATGAACGCCTCCCTTCTGCGCCTCGAGCGATACTGGACCGACCAGATCAAGTATAAGCTCTGACCGCGCCGTCCGGCGCCTTCAAGTCTAAAAAAGTGGGCTGGGGCCTCCCTCCGCGGGAGCGCCCCACTTTGCGTTCACCTGACGTTAAGAGGGCGGCCATAAAAACGCCCGAGTGAGACCTATGGTGCGTGTGGAACGGCCGAGACTTTCGCGGTTGTCGCAACGCGCTCCAGAATGTTGGAGGCGCGGGCGGTTAAGGCTCGCTAAAGAGCTGTCCGTTCTTGGAGATTTGCATTTGATGCGTGGCATGACCGTCTCGTGGCTTTCGCGCCGCGCACTTTTTAGCGCGACGGCATGCGC
>DATCEJ010000366.1:0-5784 GCA_036510135.1 Roseiarcus sp.
CTCGACCTACAGCGACCTCGCGATCGAGCCGCCGCGCGATGACGAATTCGAACAGCTGTCGCTCTATACCGCGACCAGCGGCGGCGAGGCGGCGCTTAAGCGGAAGGCGCTCGGCGACAGCATCCGCGACTCCGCGCCATCCCCGGCCGTCGCGATATCCGCGACAGCGGCGGAATGATCTCGAGGCCATGGTCGAAGCGGCACAGGTCAGAGCTGCTCGCGCCCTTATTGGCTGGTCGCAGGCGAAGCTGGCCGAGACGGCCGACGTGCCAATATCAACGATCAACGCGTTCGAGACCGGCGCGCCCGATCGCGTCGCGAACGAAGCGGTCGACAAAATCCGCATCGCGCTCGAGGCCGCCGGCGTCGTCTTCATCCCTAAGGATGGCGGCGCTGGCATCGGGGTCAGGCTGCACGAGGCCCTCGAGGGCGAATACATCGGCTGGAACGACCTCAACGCATCGAACGACGAGTAACACAGAATTTCGTCCGATCGGTTCCTCAGCTCAGGAGCCGGGAGACAGCGCTAACGAGTCCGTTTTTCGTGATTTCAATGACTTGCGGCGCCATTTGCGAGTCATTCCCCGTCCCAACCCGAACCCATCGCCCGCGAGAACGCGCAAGCCGCGCCTCGGCGCAATTTCTGAAAAATAGTACCAAATGCTGGCCTGTCTGGCAAGAAATTGTCGTTTTTTTTCTTGGCGAGCGTCTCCCTTTAAGAGGGTGCACTTGGCGCCCTTCGCGACACGGACCGATTGGACGCAGCGAACGCTGCTCGTTCACGCTCGCTGACCTTCCGCGACCGCGATCAAGTCAATGCTGAGAGACGCGCCGAGCTGACCTGCTCCGGCGTCGCGTCGTAGTGCGCTTCAGGTAGAAGGCGCCGTGAACAACCGATCAGCGGCCGCCTTTCTCCTCAATGCGCGCGACCTCCGCCTCGAGCTTGTCGAGCGTCTGGCGCCAGCCTTCGGGGGCGCCTTTGAGCATCGGCTCCGCCTGAGCGGGATCGGCGACCGTATAGGTCTGCACCACCTCCATCAGCGTGCCGTCGTGGACGGGGCTGAGCTTGACCTGCGTGACGGCGCTGAACAGCGGGCCGCCGCCGCAAGGGTCGATCACGTGGTGGTCGATCGTCAGCCGCTCCGGCGCCACGACCTCGGTGAACGTTCCCTTGGTCCAGTGCTCCATCCCTTCCGGCGAGCGCATGCAGACCTCGAACCGCCCGCCCACGCGCATTTCAACCGTCGCTTCTGGAACCGAATAGCCATTCGGGCAGAACCATCTTTTGACATGCTCCGCCGAGCTCCAGGCCTTGAACACGGTTTCGCGCGGCGCCGAGAAGATTCGAGAAACGCGTAAAGGGGCCGGCTGAACCTTGCGGCTTGTCTTATCGATCGTGTTCATCGCTCTTTCCTTCGCTTTCCAGGGTTTTGAGATAGTCGCCAAGCCGGTCGAAACGGCGCTCCCACTCGAGGCGCCGCTCCGTGATCCATCGCTCGGCTTCCGCGAGCGCGGCCGGATTGATGCTGCAGGTCCGCACGCGTCCCGACTTTTGCGAGACGACGAGCCCCGAGGTCTCCAGGACCGCCAGATGCTGCATCACCGCCGGCAGAGACATGGCGAGCGGGCGCTTGAGCTCGCTGACCGACGCCGGTTTCTCGGCGAGCCGCTCGACGATCGCCCGGCGGGTCGGGTCGGCGAGAGCCTGAAACGCCCGGTCGAGCGGAGTCTGATAGTTAAGCATAAACTTAACTATCACGGCAAGAATAGGAAAGCAAGTGCTTTAGTATCTGGAATCGCGCGGCTGAGCGGCTTGACGCGCCGGCGCCGGGAGCGGCAACCGGAAGGACGGAACTAAACGGGGTCGTAAGTTGCTGAAAACATTAGGGCGCGCCGGTAAAATGGCGGTTAGGCTCTCGCGCGCTCCGCCGGAATAGCCTTGATCGCGGCTTGCTCCGCCCCGCCCGGTCGCCTCGCGCGCTGGACCCGCGGGCCGGGGTCCGGAACCCGCCGGCCTCTCAAGCGAATATTCGCGCGAAATAGGCCTCGACCGGCGGAAGAGCCGGTGGCGTCACTCGAAGACCAAGGTGGCCGTCGGGGCGGATGACACAAAGGGATGGCTCGTCGCCGCCGAGACGCGCGTGGGCTGCGCCAGTCGCGTCGATCAGCAGATCCCGAGCTGCTTCGCTCGCGTTTGCGTTCCGCGCGACGACGAAGGCTTTCACATGGGAGCCGAAGCGAGCCGCGACCCCGCGCGCCAGTTTCACGACCTCGTCCGATCTGGCGCTGTTCCTCTCGCCGATCGTCGCCAACACAGTGTGTCCAGTGTGGGCAATCACGTCATGCAGCCGCGTCGCGCCGCCCGGCCCCGTCAGAGGGCCGGCGTCCCCAAGCCGGTATCCGATCTCCGTCATGGACTGAGAGATGGGTTCAGGCCCGACGGATCCCAGGATCGGGCTCGCCTCGTAGCCGAGGCCGAGCTCCGATTCGCCGAAAGCCGCTTTGTACTGGCCCTCGGCCGTCGCCAAACCCTGCGCGGCGGCGGCGATCGCCGCCGGATCGCCTTGCGCGGCGTTGGCCTCCGCGTCATCGCCCGAGGCGACGACAATTTTCGCAATCGCACGGCGCTCGACGTCGTAGGAATCAAGCAGGGCGTCCGGGGCCTTGCCGGTCGCAACCAGAGCGAGCTTCCATCCCAGATTGAACGCGTCATGAATCCCGACATTCATCCCGTGGCCTTCGATGGGGCTGCAGGCATGCGCCGCATCGCCGGCGAGCAACACGCGCCCGGAGCGGAACCGCGTCGCGACCCGGGAATGAGTGTGGAACAGCTGCGGCTCGTCGGAGCTCGCGACCGTCGCGCCCGGCGCCAGCTTGTCCAGGCAACGGGCGATATGAATTTGATGCGCGCTAACGGCCGGATCGGCGCGGAAGTACGCCCGCCAGACATTCCCGCCGATCGGAACCGGGATAAGCAGCGGATCGAACATGACCGCAGCGAGGTCCCCCTCATGCGGCCAGTGGGCGAAGCGCAAGTCGGCGACGCCCCATTGTTTATCGTAGTCGTGTCCGGGAAACTCGATTCCAACGGCGTCGCGGACCTTGCTGTGAAGTCCGTCGGCGCCGACGAGCCAGCTCGGCTCCATAATGCGTTCGACGCCGTTCTCGCGAAGACGAACCCGGATCGCCCTGTCGCCGGCCGCCAGATCGACAAACTCGACCCCGCGTGTGACGCCGCCGCCCAGTCGCTCGAGCTCTCTGGTCAGGATCTCCTCGGTGACGCCTTCGGACAGACCCAGCATGAGCGGGAATGGCGTGTCGAGAACCTGGAACCGAAACGACGCCCTCAGTGAGCCGGGGGAATAGATGTCGACTCCCCGAATAGCCGTCCCCCGCGCAAGAAACTCAGAAGAGAGCCCCAGCGCGGCGAGAATCTCGAGGGTCCGCGTCTTGATGAGCGCCGCCCGATCCCACAATTGCGGCTTGGGCCGCTGGTCGATCAGCACGTGCGGCACGCCGCGGCGAGCGAGTTCAATCGCAAGCACAAGGCCCGTCGGACCGGCGCCGACAATGAGAATCGGATCCACGGACTCCCCACCTTTTCAAGACTGCGCTACGCTTTCTTCAAGTGAGTGTAGGCAGATAGCGCTGACCCTAAATGGCAGGTCTGCAAATGGCAAACATCTGTAAACTTCCGTTGAAAAGAGCCCCACCTGCGCGCGAGTCGTCGATCACGCAGATTTGAGCGCACGCTTCCCCGGGCCCCTTTCGATTCCCCAGCCCGCGGCGCCTTTAGGCTCGACCAGCTCAAGCGCGGCGACTATGCAATGAAATCTTTGGCGCAGTTCTGAAGCGTGGGCGACAGTGGCGCTTGGCCACACTGGAAAGCCCCGAGTAAAGCACCAATTTAAGATTCGCTGCGCGCTGCGCGCTTCTTGATTGCGCATGCCTGCAGCTTTGAGACCTGGAGCCGCATGAATGAGCAGTTCGCCCGAATATACCCCGCCAAAGGTCTGGTCCTGGGACAAGCCGAGCGGCGGCCAGTTTGCAAACATCAACCGGCCGATCTCCGGCTCCACCCATGACAAGGAGCTGCCGGTCGGCCGCCATCCGTTCCAGCTCTATTCGCTGGCGACTCCGAATGGTCAGAAGGTCACGATCATGTTCGAGGAGCTGCTCGCGCTCGGGCATAAAGGGGCCGAATATGACGCATGGTTGATCAGGATCAACGAGGGTCATCAGTTCGGCAGCGACTTCGTCGCCATCAATCCGAACTCAAAGATCCCCGCTTTGATGGACCGCAGCGGTCCGAAGCCGATCCGGCTCTTCGAGTCCGGCGCGATCCTGCTTTATCTGGCGGAGAAGTTCGGAGCCTTCCTGCCGACCGAAGCCGCCGAGCGCGCGGAGTGCTTCTCATGGCTGTTCTGGCAAATGGGCTCCGCGCCCTATCTTGGCGGCGGATTTGGCCATTTCTACGCCTACGCGCCGATCAAGATCGAATACGCCATCGATCGCTTCGCAATGGAGACCAAACGCTTGCTCGACGTGCTCGATCGGCGCCTCGCGCAAAGCGAATATGTCGCCGGCCCCAACTACACGATTGCGGACATGGCCATCTGGCCCTGGTACGGCGGCTTGGCGAGAGCCAACAGTTACGGCGCGGCCGAGTTTCTCGGCGTGGACGATTACAAGAATGTCTTGCGCTGGGCCGATGCAATCGCCGCGCGTCCAGCGGTGAAGCGAGGGCGCATTGTGAACAAGACCAACGGCGATCTTGCAGGTCAGTTGCATGAGCGCCACGACGCCAGCGATTTCGACCTCAGGACCCAGGACAAGCTCGCGCCCCAACCGCCCGCCGCCTGACCGGACGCCATAATCACGCATCGCCCTGGCCGCACGATCGGCGCCGCGGAAGCCAAGCACGAAAGCCGCGGCTCGTGCGCGCCGGCCCGGGCCGCCCATGCATTCGTTCGCAATGCAACGCAACGCCCGGCTGGCTGTGACATAGGAGATCGTTCATTCTGATCGCCGCGACAATCGTCGTCCTCGCGCTTCTCTGGTACGCGAGCCTGCGCACCGCCGCCGCAACCCGCGGCGCCGTCAACGTGGTCGCAAGAGCAGCCTTCCTCATCCTGACCTGCGTCGCCTGCATCGCGATCGGCTTCTTCCTGCCGATGGCTCCTGTTATCAGCGCACTGATCGGCAGCGCGTTCTGGGCGGGATTGCTGGCGACCGCCGGCGCGCTCGCCGGCATGGGCCTATCGGATGAGCTTCTTGGCCGCCTCGAGACGCGCGGATCCGGCGCCCCGGCGGCGGCGCACGAAAAAATGCGGCCGCCGGTGTGAGCAAGGGGGCCATTGTTATTCCGTCGCAGGCGCGCTTGCTCGCAGCAACGGAACTTGAGGCGACGCCAACGGGCGACTCGCCAGCCTGATGACCCGCTTCAACATTCACGGGCTCGGGTTCACGCTTTTCCTCGCCGTCCTCACGGCGCTGCCGGCGCTGTCGATCGACATGGTTTTGCCGGCCCTGTCGATGATCCAGGCTGAGTTTCATGCGCCGCAGACGGAAGCGGCGTCGGCGATCGCGATCTTCATCGCCGGTTTTTCGAGCGCGCCGATCGTGGTCGGTCCGCTCGCCGATCGATTCGGGCGCAAGACGGTCATGACGATCGGCCTTGCTCTCTTCACGCTATGCGCCGCAGGCGCGGCTCTCGCCCCCTCGATCCATGCGCTGCTCGCGTTTCGCCTGGTGCAGGGAGCGGGCGCCGGAGCGATCGGCATT
>DATCEJ010000367.1:0-3451 GCA_036510135.1 Roseiarcus sp.
GACTCCTGATTTGGTCGACTGGCGGGTCGCGGTCTCACGAGCCGTTGAGCCGGGTGGCGCTGGGTTGCGCCGCGAGCTGTCTCATGACGGGTCGAGGATTCGCCGCGCCGCGTGCTCAAGCGCGTGTGTTCGTGCGCGTTCGCATGGCGTTCGTGCGACGTCGCGGTCTGTTGCGCACGTTCGTTGGGAATTGGCCGGAAGAGGCGTCGCGAGGCGCGTGGCTCAGGCGAGCCCTGCCCGATCGCCTTCGTTCGCCGAGGGGAACGACAAAATTCTTTGCGCACCGTTTTGTGTTCGCGCAGTCCCCGCTCATCGTGTGACCCATGGAAAACCAGCGCGCCGCCCAAGCTCGAAAACTGTCGGATCCGGACTTTCAGGCGTCGCTCGTCAACAAGAGCCTCGGCCTGGTCATGGGGCTATGTGTGCTCCTGGCCGCATTCGTCATCCACGACGCTTACATTTGGGCCAATCCGCCGACGCCCAAGTATTTCATTGTCGACGGTGAGCATGCGCCCCGTCCGGTCGCGGCGCTCGACAGCCCGATCGTCAGCGACGCACAACTGCTCGACTGGACGGTCAAATGGGCGTCCGCGCCCTACAACGTCAATTACCACGACTATCCGGAAGAGCTGAACACGGCGGGCCGGCATTTCACCGTGAACGGCTGGCGCACGTTCGCCGAGAGCTACATCAAATCGGGCAATTACGACGCGATGAAGCAGGGGCTGATGCTGTGTTTCGCGCAGGCGCAGCGCGCCGCGGTGATCGTCGATACGAAGCTGATCTCGAGCGCACTCGCTTACCGCATCCAATTCCCGATCGTTCAGACCTGCCAGAACAGCCAGCAGGTCAATACTCAGAAAATGATCCTGACCGCGCTCGTCGTCAGGACCAATGACGAGGATCATCGCGACGGCATCGCGATCGACCAGCTCGTCGCCGAAGCCCGATAGGAGAGAATTCATGCGGTTGACCACGTTCCATTGCGCCTACGTCGCGATGGCGCTGGCGTCGCCAGCGATGGCGCAGCAATCTGCCTCGCTACCTCCTGGGGCGCAGCCCAGGACGGACGTCGAGTCGGCAATCCCGCTGACTCCGGGCATGATCCGCGATCTTGGGCGACGGGTCGGCGACAACAAGCGCGCCGAGGAGGAGGTCAACACCGAAATCGCCTCGCCGATCAGCCGGCGGGTCAATGTCTCGTTCGCCCCAGGCCAATCGACGTCGATCATTCGGATCGTCAAGGGTTATCCGACGGCGCTCTCCTTTTTCGACCGCACCGGACAGCCGTGGCCGATCGAGTGGGACACCAACTCCAATCCGGCCGGCCAGGCCAACAATGGCAATTGCAACCAGGGGCCTGCGGGGGGAGCGGGCCCGGCGGTGGCAAGCGCCGGGTTCTACGTCTGCACGCCGACGGTCGGATCGAACGTCCTACAAGTCGCGGCGGCCTCGTTGCAGCCGCGTGGCGGGCTTCTCGTGACTTTGAAGGGCGCGCCGAAGCCGATCTCCTTCATGCTGGTCGCAGGTGGAGGAGCCTATGACGCCGATCTCACGGTTCAGGTCGCCGATCGCGGCCCGAACGCCAAGGGCGTGGCGACGGGTCCGGCCGCGCCTGACACGGCCTCGCCGTTTCTGACCGCGATGCTCGACGGCGCGCCGCCAGCTGAAGCCGAGCCGCTCGCGGTTGCAGGCGTTTCCCCTGACGATCTCAGGGCCTGGAAGGTCGGCGATCGCGTGGTGCTTCGCACCCGGTTCGCGCTGATCTCGCCCGAGTGGCTCGCCTCGCAGACCGGCGAGGGCGGCGTCACTGTCTATTCCCTTCCGGTCACCCCGGTGGTCCTGCTTTCGCAGGATGGCGTGACGATTTCTGCTTCTCTCTCGGAGCCTTGAACCCATGTCGCTCATTCCATCAACCCATTCCCGTTTTGCGTGGTTTCAGACCGGGTTCTCTGGCGGCGCGGGTCGCGGGGGGCCTGGCCGCCTCGTTGCGATTGTCGGTGTGCTGGCCTTGATGGCCGGCGGAGTGTTTCTGTTGTCCGTGCGCCACGGAAGCGGCCCGCCGATCTCGCAAGTCGCCAAAATGAAACCTGGCAATCTGCTGCCGGGCGGGCTGCAGGGCACGCCGGCGCAGGACGCGCTGCAGAAGGAAGATTCGCAGGAGAAGGCGAAGGCAGCCGAAGCGGCGCACAAGTCCTATACGCCGCCCATTCCCAGTTCGACCGCCCTTAACGGTCCCCTGCCCTCAGAGGTCGGGATGGGAGCGCCAGTGGCGCCCGATGTCCCTGCGGCGACCCCTATGCCGCCGGCCCCAGCGATCGTCACGCCAGCGGCGCCGCGCTTCACCCCTCCCGAGCGCCCAGTGTTCGACCGCGCCACCGTCGATGATGGGACCGGCGGGGCGCGCGTCACGAAAATCGCGGCTGGCGACGTCGAGGGCGACGGTGCCCAGGAGGAGGGAAAGAACGCACGCGAGCAGCGACAAAGGGCGATCGGAGATCTGGTCAACAGCTGGAGCGTCCGGCCGCCGCAGACGACGGTGGTGATCCAACCGGCAGCTTTGAAGCAGGGCGCCGACGATCCGCCAGCAAGCGGCAATCGGCTTGGCGGCAAGGCAGGCGATAGCAGCGTCACAGGCGGGAGGGTGCTCGTTCCGGCCGGACGCGGCATCTATGCCCACACGGTGGTTGCGGTCGATTCGGACACCAACGGGCCAATCGTGCTCGAGGCCGACACGGGGCCGATCTCGGGCGATCGGATGATCGGGACGTTTTCGAAGTCGGGCATTGATCGGCTCATCGTCAAGGTCGAGACGGTCGAGCATCGCGGCGCGTCACTCGAGGCGAACGGGCTCGTGATTGCGCCCGATTCGATGGCGACAGCCGTCGCGAGCAGCATCGACCAGCATTATGTCGAGCGGTTCCTCCTGCCGGCGGCGTCGGCCTTCATGTCGGGCCTTGGGCAGGCGGTGGAGCTCGGCAATTCGACGAACACGGTGAGCCCGTTCGGCGGCACGACGTCGACCATCGGACCCTTGACCTTCAAGCAGGAGGCGTTGGTGGCGGCGGGCGCGTCTGCGACGGCGGTCAGTAGCGCGCTGAGCGCGGAGACCCCGAAAGGGCCGACCGTGCATCTCGCCGCCAATGTCTCGGTCGGGGTTATGTTCTTGTCGAACCTCACGGTGAAATAGCGCGAGCTTTTGCAAGCGATCGGAGTGATGCGTTCGGCGGCTTTCGGGCCGCCGAATTTCATGTTGGGCGTTCGCGCGGGGGGCCGCGATCATCGAGACTTGAGGAGTCGGTGACGAAGGAGTCGACCATGACCGCGCATATCCGATTGGCAGCATCCGAGGGCGAGGTGCGTCCCGGTCTCGACGGGGAGGCTATCGGGCTTGATGAGGCTCCGGTGGGGCTTCCAGAAGAGGCGGGCGCCGACACGGGGCCTCTGCACG
>DATCEJ010000368.1:0-2336 GCA_036510135.1 Roseiarcus sp.
GTTGCCGACCGTGAACGAGCCGGTCTGGGCGCTCGCGCAGACGTATGTCTCGGTTTCGATCGCGCGGGCGCGCAAGAGCACCTCCCAATGATCCTTGCCGGTCTGCATCGTGAAGGCGGCGGGCATCGCAATCATCTCGGCGCCCTTTTCCATGAGCGCCTGGAAGAGGTCGGGAAACCGCAGATCGTAGCAGATCGAGCAGCCGACGGTGACGCCTTCGCAATCGTAGGTGACCACCTGGTCGCCCGCCTTCACCGTCGCGCTCTCCCGGTAGGCTGTCCCGTCGGGCGTCATCACGTCGAACAAATGGATCTTGCGGTAGCGGGCGATCTCCTCGCCCTCGCGATTAAAGACGACTGACGTGTTGTGATAGCGATCCTCGCCGTCGATTTTTTCCATGATCGAGCCGGCGTGGACGAAGATGCGGTGCTTGATCGCCTGGCCGCGCGCCATTTCATAGGCCGGGCCGCCAGGCAGGCGCTCAGCGGCAGCGAGCTTCTGCGCCCGCGCGCCGCCCGCCCAGTCGAACTGTTCGGGCAGCAGCACCCAGTCCGGCCCCTCCTCGGCGACGGCCCGCTCGATCAGAGCCTCAGCCGCGGCGATGTTGGCGGCCTTGTCTTGAACCGAATTCATCTGGATGAGCGAGACTTTCATGCGGGCGCTCCGGGGGCCTCAAAACCTGCCCCGCAAACATATGCCCTCGTCCTGAGGAGCCCGCAATGCGGGCGTCTCGAAGGACATTCCAGATCGAGTCTTCTGGAGCATCCTTCGAGGCCTTTTGCGTCCCGCAAAAGGCGCTCAGGATGAGGAGCTGCTTTAAAGGCCGACAATGTGGTTGGCGCGCCCTCCCTCGTCAACGCCGCGCGAAAGCGGCGAAGGACCTGAGCTGGTCGGCAATGAAGCCGCGCGTCGCCGGATCGGTCAGTTCTCCGGTCGCGGCGTCGATTTTCGTGTTGACCTGAGGGATGATGACCTCGGGCTTATTCAAGAGGCGCCCGTCGAGATAGACAAACATCTGGCGCAGGGCCAGTTGCGCCCGCAAGCCCCCGAACAGGCTGGGCGAGCTGCTCTGAAGCGCGACGGGTTTGGCGCCGAAGGGCTGATCGGGCAAACGCGAGATCCAGTCGATGGCGTTCTTCAATACGCCCGGGATGGAATGGTTGTATTCGGGCGTCACGACGATAATTCCGTTGGCCTTTCGGATCACCTCCGCGGTGGCGGTGACGACCGGCGGGAAGTCGTCAAGCTGATCGTCGTGGTTGTAGAGCGGAAACTCGCCGACCGAGGGCAGAGGCTCGATCGTCACGCCTTCCGGCGCGAGTTCCGGCAGAGCGCGAGCGATCGCTGCGTTGAAGGAACCCTTGCGCAGGCTGCCCACCATGACGGCAAAATGCAGCGGCGCGTCTTGAGCCATTGATTGTTCCCTTCAAGCCAAAGGCCGCCCTCGCGGCGAGGAGAGCCCAGGTTTGGCGTTTGTCGCCGAATTGCTATGGTCCCTAGCAAAACGGGAGCGGCGCGGGGAAGACATGATCGCGACAAACGAGCTTTTTTCGGTCCGGGGCCGCACGGCGCTGGTGACCGGCGGAGCGACTGGTCTTGGCCGGATCTGCGCCGAGGCGCTGCTCAGCGCCGGCGCGCGCGTGTTGATCGCCTCGCGCAAGGCGGAGGCCTGCGAGGCGGCGGCGCAGGAGCTGTCTTCGCTCGGGCCCTGCGAGGGTTTTGGCGGCACGGTCGGAACCGAAGCCGGCGTCGCGGCTCTGGCCGCCGAGACGCGGAAGCGCACCGACACGCTGCATATCCTGGTCAACAACGCCGGGGCGAACTGGGGCGGACCGTTCGAAACGTTCCCCTGGAAGGCGTGGGACCGCGTGCTCAGCGTCAACGTGACCGGGCTTTTCACACTGACGCGCGATCTCGCTCCCGTGCTGATCGCGTCCGCGACCAGCGACTGGCCCTCGACCGTCGTCAACATGGGTTCGGTCATGGGTTATGTCACCCAGTCGGAAACCGCATGGGCCTATTCCGCCTCGAAGGCCGCGGTGCATCACCTGACCCGCATCCTCGCGGCGGAGCTTGCGGAAAGCCAAGTGACCGTGAACGCGCTCGCGCCCGGACCGTTTCCGACCAACATGACGAAGTTCGCTCTTCGAGACGAGGCGGGGCAGGCGCGCAGCGCCAAGTCCGTGCCGATGGGCCGGGTCGGGCGTCCCGAGGACATCGCCGGACCGCTTCTCTTCCTCGCCGGGCGTGGCGGCGCCTACACCACCGGGGCGATTCTGCCTGTGTATGGCGGGATCGGCGTCACGGCGCCGCCGGCGATGTTCGGAGACCAAGAA
>DATCEJ010000369.1:0-7602 GCA_036510135.1 Roseiarcus sp.
CGCTGAAGCTGAGCCTTGTCGTAGATGCCGAACATCCCCGAGAAGCTCCAGCTCTGTCGGGGAGGATTCGGCTGTCCAGCCTCGCTCTGCGCGAGCACGGTGGACGCGCTCGCAAGGACAAGCGCCGTGGCCGCAAAGGCAAGCGCGGAAAACTTGACACGGATCATCGTTGAAATTCCTTGGGAGCCGGTCCGTATCATTCTGCGGCAGCCGCCACAGGCTTCGTCCTCGTTAGCACCGCGTCGGAGATCGAGATGGGTATCGGCTTCGTCTTCTCCGTGAAGCTCAGAATGGGCATGACGAGGAGAAAGAACGCAAAATAGCCGAACGTTAAGACGCGCGCGATGAGCGCCAGCCCCTCTGTCGGCTCTTGCGAGCCCAGGTAGCCGAGGCCAACGCAGATTGCGGCGAAGACCCAGAAGAAAATGCGGAACGTTGGGCGGTACTTCGCCGACTTGACCGGCGAGCGGTCGAGCCAGGGGATCAATGCGAGCACGACGATCGCCGAGAACATGATGAGCACGCCCATGAGCTTGCTCGGGATCGCGCGCAGCATGGCGTAGAACGGCAGCAAATACCATTCCGGCACCACGTGCGCGGGCGTCGTCAGCGGATTGGCGAGGGTCGAATTGTCAGCGTCGAGCAGATAGTTGGGAATGTAGAACACGAGCCAGGCATAAAGGATGAGAAACACCGACAGGCCGAAGACGTCCTTGATCGTGGCGTAAGGGGTGAACGCGACGGTGTCCCGCAGAGGGTCTTTAACCTCGATGCCGTCAGGATTGTTTTGCCCGGCGACGTGCAGAGCCCAGACATGAAGCCCCACGAACGCCGCAATGATAAACGGCACAAGGTAGTGCAGCGCGAAGAATCGGGTCAACGTCGGGCCGCCGACCGCAAATCCGCCCCAGAGCCAGTGGGCGATCGACGTGCCGACAAGCGGAATGGCCGAGGTGAGGTTGGTGATGACGGTCGCGCCCGCCAGGCTCATCGCCCCCCAGGGCAGAACATATCCGGTGAAAGCGGTCGCCATCATCAGGAAGTAGATGATGACGCCGATAATCCACAGGAGCTCGCGCGGCGGCTTGAAGGAGCCGTAATAGAGGCCGCGGAACATATGAAGATAGCAGGCCAAAAAGAAGAGCGACGCGCCGTTTGTATGCAGGTAGCGGATCAGCCAGCCGTAGTTGACATTGCGCATGATGTTATCGACCGAGGCGAACGCCTGGGTCGACGACGGGATGAAATGCATGGCGAGAACGACGCCGGTGACGATCTGCGCCACCAGCATGAACGACAGGATCGCGCCGAACGTCCACATGTAGTTGAGATTGCGTGGCACCGGGTAGGCGACGAACGAGGAATGCATCAGGCCGCCCAACGGGAGACGCGATTCAAACCAGCGCCCAATCGCGCTTTTTGGAACGTAGGTCGAAGGACCGCTCATGTCGTGGATCTCTGATGGACGTGGAGTTGAAAGAATTGTTGAGGAAGAAGTCGATGCGTCGTCCGTCGGCCAGCTGTTACTCTAGCGTCGGCGGGGAAAGCATTTCACGGGCCGCAGACAAAGCAGCCGCCTCGACGATCCCCCCACCAGGGCGTAGCCGGAAGGAACATCGTCGACTTCTTCCATTGATTGTCAATTCAACCCCCAACATGCAAGTCGCCCCGGCGCCCGCGGGGTCACGACCTTGAATTGGTTCGATGCGGCTTTTCGCATCGATCGAATTGGATGTCCATAGCCCGAAGCGCAGCACTTCTCTCTCCGGCTCCCGGAGTTGTCCGAATGACTTTTTCGCCCGCCAACCTTTTGCTTTTGCGCACAATATGACGAAGCCAGACGCGCCCCTTCTGCTCGCTTTGTTCGAGCCCGATATCGCCCAGAACACCGGCGCCATGATGCGAACCTGCGCTTGCCTCGGCGTCGATGCCGCCATCATCGAACCGGCCGGGTTTCGGATCAGCGACAGCCGCTTTCGCCGCGCCTCGATGGACTATGTCGACGCCCTCCCAATCGAGAGCCACGATTCATGGGCGAGCTTCGCGGCCTGGCGCGCCGCCTCTCAACGCCGGCTGGTGCTGTTGACGACAAAGGGCGAAACGTGTTTGTGGGATTTCGCTTTTCGTGACAAGGATATTATCCTCGTGGGCCGGGAATCGTCCGGCGTTCCAGAGACGGTGCGAGCTTCGGCCGATGTTCGAGTGTATATCCCGATTCAACCTCCCCTCCGTTCCTTGAACGTTGGGATCGCCGCGACCATCGCGATGAGCGAAGCATTGCGGCAGCTTGGACGCTTGCCCTCTTCACGGAAAGGTGAAGGATGAGGAGCGCCCAACGCGACAAGCGCGCTCGTGACAAGGATGGGCAGATCGGCAATCCTCGTTCCGTAGCGCCGCCGGCGATCGAACGGGAGGAGACGATGGGCGAAGAGAGCGCGTTTCGCGTGCTCATCGCCGATGACCATCCGCTCATGGTCGGCGGTTTGCGTCAGGCCGTGCTCGCGGCGGCGCCCGATGCTGTGATCGCGGTCGCGCATGATTTCGACAGCATGGTTGCCGCGCTCGACGCATCGCCAGACACCGACCTCGTGCTGCTCGACCTGACCATGCCCGGCGTGCGCGGCTTCTCCGGACTCCTGTTCCTGCGCTCGGGGCGTCCGTCCACCCCGGTCATCGTCGTTTCGGGCAACGCAGAGCGCGCGGTCATCCGACACTGCATGGAATTCGGCGCCGCCGGCTTCATTCCGAAAACCAGTTCGCTCGATACGATGCGAGGGGCGATCGCCCAGGTTCTGGACGGCGGCCGATGGACGCCTTCCGACTTCGACCCCGGTTCGGCGACGAACGGCGAATCAAGCGCAATGGCGCGGCGCCTTGCTTCCCTGACCCCGCAGCAGATCCGGGTGCTGATGATGCTGTCGCGAGGGCTGCTCAACAAGCAGATCGCCTACGAGCTCAGCGTCTCCGAAGCGACTGTGAAAGCGCATGTGTCCGCAATCCTGCAGAAGCTCGGCGTCGAGAGCCGAACCCAGGCCGTCATTCTCGCGACCAAAATCGAGACCGCGCAAGAATTGCTGATCGCGTCGTAGACAGGTGACGATTCTCGGTCGAAGTTTTTTTTCGCGGGGACGGGCGGACAGGCCAAAGCGGCGCTCATGCCTGAAAGATCAGGAGCACGTAGGCGCCGAATAGCAGGAGGTGCACGACGCCCAGGAGCACGTTCGTCCGGCCGCTCGTGAACGTGATCATGCTGACCGCGAGCGTGAGGATGAGGAGCGCGAAATCGGTATGCTCGACGCCGAGCACGATCGGTCGCTCGAGGAGATGGTTGATGATGAGCACCGACGGGATTGTGAGGCCGATGGTCGCCAGCACCGAACCGAGGGAGATGTTGACCGCCCGCTGCATCTCATTGGCGAGAGCCGCCCTCACCGCGCCAATCGACTCCGGTGTGGCGACGAGCAGCGCGATGAAGACGCCGCCGAGCGGAGGCGGCGCTTTGAGCGTCTCGAGGAGATAATCGACCGGCGGCCCGAACTGCTCGACGAGATAGACGATCGCCGCCATGTAGGCGACCAGCATGACGATCGGGCGCCACAAGGGGGCCGGTGCGACATGAGCCGCCGCGTGAGGCTCGGAAGCCTGCTCAAAGTAATCGTGATAGCGGCCCGTCTGGAGAAACAAAAACAGGATGTAGAGGCTGAGCGAGACCCCCACCATAGCGACCTGTTGGATGGTCGAATAGGTCGGTCCCACCGTCGTCTGGGTGAAATCGGGCAGGATGAGCGCGAAGGTCACGAGCGGCAGGAGCACGCTGAGATAAGCGTTCGCGCCCTGCAGATTGAACTGCTGCTCGCGGTGCTTGATTCCCCCGATGAGCAGCGTCACTCCGACCATGCCGTTCATGATGATCATGATGACAGCGAGCAGCGTATCGCGAACCAGCGTCGGGTTCGGACCGCCGTGGCGCACCACCGCCGAGATCGCGATGACCTCGATTGAGGTAATGGTGAGGGTGAGCAGCAGGGTCCCGTAAGGCTCGCCAAGCCGCTCAGCCAAGTCTTCTGCATGCCGCACGACGGCGAGCGACGACCAGAGCACGACGCCGAAGAGCCAGGCGAGGATCCCAGCCAGGACAAGCGGATTTGAGAGTTGCGAGAATAGGGGCTTCTCGAACAGCGCGAAGGCGACGGCGGACCCCGCCGCGATGACCAGAAACCATTCCGTGCGGGCCCCCCGCCAAAAGCCGTCCGGCGCGGGTCCCAGGAAGGGGGAGGCAACGGGGTCGTCCTGCGTCGTCACGCTCCCTCTCTCAATCGACTCTCGCTAGAGCCGCGGCGCGCCCACGGCTTTAGCGCCGCCTCAGCCCTTCCCGCGATTCTGCCTGTTGCCGATAAGGTCGCTCACGACCGCTGGATCAGCCAGAGTCGAGGTGTCGCCGAGCGAGCCATACTCGTTCTCCGCGATCTTGCGAAGGATTCGGCGCATGATTTTGCCGGAGCGTGTCTTTGGCAACATCGGCGCGAACTGAACAAGGTCGGGCGAGGCGAACGGCCCGATCTCCTTGCGCACCCAGGCGACCAGCTCCTTGTGCAGACCCTCGCTCGCCTCGACGCCAGTCATCAAGGTCACGTAGGCGTAGATGCCCTGCCCTTTGATGTCGTGCGGATAGCCGACGACCGCGGCCTCCGACACTTTCGGGTGGGCGACGAGCGCGCTCTCGACTTCGGCGGTGCCCATCCGGTGGCCGGAGACGTTGATGACGTCGTCGACCCGCCCTGTGATCCAATAGTACCCGTCCGCGTCCCGACGCGCGCCATCGCCGGTGAAGTACTTGCCGGGATAGGCGGCGAAATATGTGTTCACGAAGCGCGCGTGGTCGCCGAAGATGGTGCGCGCCTGACCCGGCCAGGAGTCGGCGATGACCAGGTTCCCCTCGCACGCCCCTACCTGAACCTTGCCCTCGGCGTCGACGATCTCGGGAATAATGCCAAAGAACGGCCGTGTCGCAGACCCAGGCTTGAGCTTCGTCGCGCCCGGCAATGGGGAAATGAGAATGCCGCCGGTCTCCGTCTGCCACCAGGTGTCGACGACCGGACAGCGGCTGTCGCCGACGACGCGGTGATACCATTCCCAGGCTTCTGGATTGATCGGCTCGCCGACCGAACCCAGAAGACGAAGAGAGGCGCGGCTCGTTGTCTTCACCGGCTCCTCGCCCGCGCCCATCAGCGAGCGGATGGCGGTCGGCGCGGTGTAGAAAATGTTGACTTTGTGCTTGTCGATGACCTCCCAAAAGCGGCTCACCGACGGATAGTTGGGGATACCCTCGAACATGAGGGTCGTCGCGCCATTGGCGAGAGGCCCGTAGAGGATGTAGCTGTGACCGGTCACCCAGCCGACGTCGGCGGTGCACCAGTAGATGTCGCCATCGTGATAGTCGAACACGTATTGATGGGTCATCGAGACGTAGACGAGATAGCCTCCGGTGGTGTGCAGCACGCCCTTGGGCACGCCCGTCGAACCTGACGTGTAAAGGATGAACAGCGGGTCCTCCGCATTCATCGGTTCGGGGGGACAGTCAGCAGTCACCCGCAATTCGGCCTCATGCAGCCAGACGTCGCGCCCGTGTCGCCAGCCGACATGACCCCCTGTGTGCCTGACAACGATCACGGTCTTGACGCCGCCCACTTTCTCGATCGCCGCGTCGACGTTGGCCTTGAGCGGAACCTTCCGGCCGCCGCGTAGACCCTCGTCCGCGGTGATGACGACGTCGGATTTGGCGTCCGCGATCCGGCCGGCGATGGCCTCGGGCGAGAAGCCGCCGAACACGACCGAATGGATTGCGCCAATGCGCGCGCAAGCGAGCATTGCGTAGGCCGCCTCGGGGATCATGGGCAGGTAGATTGTGACGCGATCGCCTTTCTTGACGCCGCGGCTTTTCAGCACATTGGCGAAAAGTCCGACGCGACGCGCCAGCTCCGCATAGGTGATGTGGGCGGACTTCGAGGGATCGTCGCCTTCCCAGATGATCGCCGTCTGGTTCGCGCGCTTGGGGAGATGCCTGTCGATGCAATTGTAAGCGATGTTGGTGACGCCGTCCTCGAACCATTTGATCGAGACGTTCTTGGCGTCGAACGATGTGTTCTTGACCTTGGTGAACGGCGTGAACCAGTCGATGCGCTTGCCGTGCTCGGCCCAGAAACCCTCGGGGTCGGTCACCGACCGCTTATACATTTCCTCGTACTTGGCCGCGTCGACCCAGGCGCGCTTCGCGCATTCGGCTGGAACGTCATAGATCTTGTCGGACATGGGGCTCCTCCCAGGCAATGTGTCGCGCGGAGTTCCGCTCGCGCGCAAAAAGCTAAGACGCAACTATGCCCTAACGAGGGAAAAAGCGACAAGCCGGCCCGCGTGATGCTTTGGTCTAAGGCGCGAGCTAAAGGCCGCCGAGCTTGCAAACAACAGCCCACTCGGCGTCGGTCACGGGTTGGACGGAGAGCCGGGACTGGGTGACCAGCGCCATTCTGGCCAGACGCTTGTCGCTCTTGGCCTCTTCCAGCGTCACCGGGCGCGGCAACGGGCGCAAAGTGCGGATGTCCACCATCCCGAACTTAGCCGTCGCGTCTGTTGGATCGGGTCGATAGGCCTTGGAGACCTCGACGATGCCGACGATCTCCTTTCCCTCGTTCGAGTGGTAGAAAAAGGCCTGCTCGCCAACCTTCATCGCCTGCATGTTGAGCTTGGCGGTATGATTGCGCACGCCGCTCCAGTCCGTGCCGGCAGCGCCAAGTCCGGCCACTTTCTCGAAAGACCAGGCCGAGGGCTCGCTTTTGAACAGCCAGTGCGCCATCGTCGACTCAACGCTCGATGTTGCGTTTTCAATCTCCATGAAGCTAAGCGAGGCGAACGCGGATTGCAAAAGGCCAAGCAGAGTTGCCGAAAAGTGGATGCCGGTCTTCGGCTCGATATCGCGCAAATCAAAACGCTCGAAGCGGACTTGCGCCGGTTCGCCAACACAACCAAGGTCAGGGATCGGGTACCTCACCCCTATTCGTCACTAGGCAGTTCACAGCCTCGACCCATTTCTTCGATTGTTTTGCGTCGAAGAGACCGGCATTAACGATCACAACTCCGCTCTTATCACTACTGCGAAGTTCGAACACGATTCGCTGCATTGGTCCCGCTCCTTTCGGGCCAAATTCAAACTTCGCTCGATCGATCTCCGACAACTGAATGTCCTTGCGTACGAATAAAGCTCGATAACGAACGGTTCCGTTGCTTAGGCTTAGTCTGGCCGTTCGCAGCCATGAGAGATGGACAATTGAAAAGAGCGCCAAGATCGCGGCCGGAAGTATGAGCCCGCGAGCACAATCCAACGCAGCTGCTTCGATCGCGCACAATGCTGCGATCGTTGGAAATGGGGCACCAAATAGCACCCACATAACGCGCGATGTTTGAAGATCGGAGATGAGATTCTTAGGGACGCCCGTCATTGGTTCCTTCGTGACGGATACACTATCACCTCTATCCTGAACATCACTCATATCAAAGGTAGGTTACCTCACTTGTTGCGCCATTGTTTCCGCCAATCGAATTGTCCGC
>DATCEJ010000370.1:0-3391 GCA_036510135.1 Roseiarcus sp.
CCGGCCGATTCGCTGGTGATCGGGAAGATCGAGGCCTACCAGCTGTCGCAAAACTTCAAGCTTAAGCTCCTCCGCGCCCGCCTCAATGCCAAGCTCGGAGAAGAACGGGCAAACTGGCTCTTTCCGGGCGCGAGGCCGGGGGATCCAATCACGACGTCGCCGGCGATCAGCGACACGCATGCAATCGACGATCGCATCGACGATGAGCTGGGGACCTTGACCGGAATAGGCAAAGGCGCGTCGAACGAATGGGTTGTGGCTGGATCACGGACACTGTCCGGAAAGCCGATCCTCGCCAACGACCCTCATCTCGAACTGAGTGCGCCAATTCTGTGGTATTTGGCCCGCGTCGTCACGCCCGAAGGGTCAGTCAAAGGCGCCACTTTGCCCGGCGCCCCGGTCTTTGTCCTCGGCCAGAACGATTCGATCGCCTGGGGGTTAACGACCGCGGATTCGAACGTTCAGGACCTCTTTATCGAAACCGTCGATCCGACGGACCCGTCGAAATATCTGAGCCCCGACGGGCCCAAGCCATTCGAGAGCCGGAAAGAGACCATTCATCTGAAAGGCGGCGCCGACGTCCAGTTCACGATCCGCGCGACCCGCCACGGTCCAGTCCTCTCCGATATCAACGCCGATCTGGCGAATTTTGCTGGGCCGGGCAAGGCGGTCGCCCTTGCCTTCACCGGGCTTGGCGATCACGACACGACGGGCGAAGCCCTCATGCGGGTCAATTCCGCGAGAAATTGGGCTGAATTTCTCGACGCGCTCCGCCTCTATCAAACACCGACCCAGAACTTCGTCTTTGCTGATGTCCGCGGCGACATCGGCTTCCTGAACCCTGGCTTGGTGCCCTTGCGAAAGTCCGGCCTCGGCCTCGTCCCCGTAGATGGCGCGTCGGGCGCTTTCGACTGGACTGGCGCGATCCCGTTCGATCAATGGCCGCAGCTGCACAACCCGGAAGCTGGGTTCGCCTTCAACGCCAACAACGCCAATTTCTCCGACGATCACAAGCCCAGCTTCGGGCAGGACTGGGAAGAGAATTTCCGCGCCCGCCGTATCCAGCAATTCTTCGACACAATCGACAAGCACAGCTTGGAAACCTCCGCCACGATGCAGGCCGACCACCTCTCCCTGGATGTCAGGGATTTGCAGCCGTTCATCGCGACGATTGCGCCGTCGGACGAGCGAGCGCGGAAGGCCCAAGCGATGCTTCTAAGCTGGAACGCGGTGATGGATAAGGACCGCGCCGAGCCATTGATTTACACTGCGTTCCTCAGATCGCTCCACAAAATCCTGATTGACGACAAAACCGGACTTCCCATGGGGGAGAAAGGCCCATTCGCCGTGACGACGCTGGTTTCGCTGATGCGCGACCATCCTTCCTGGTGCGACGCTCCGGGCGCCCCGGATCCGGACTGCCGCAGGGCGCTCGGGCGCGCCCTCGATGAGGCGCTCGCCTTGCTCGTCGGGCGCGACGGGGCCGATATGAGCCAGTGGCGCTGGGGCGCAGAGCACCGAGCTGTGTTGCGGCATCAGGTCTACAGCCATGTCCCACTTTTTGACTGGCTTAGCGACCTCAGCGTTTCCTCGAGCGGTGGCTATTACACGCTCGATCGGGGCGGCGGCTCCGAGGTCGTGCCGAATCTGCCGTTCGCCCGAACCCATGGGGGTGGTTTTCGCGGTCTTTATGATCTGGCGGACCCTGAAAAATCCCGCTTCATGATCGCGACCGGCGAATCGGGGCATATTTTTTCGCGCCACTACGGCGACCTCACGCCGCTCTGGAACGATGTCAAATCGATCAGAATCGCGGGCTCGGAAGACCAACTCAAGAAAGCGGGGGCGCAAGAGCTGAGGCTCGAGCCTTGAATGCCGGCGCCCGGCCCCAGCCGCATGCTCGCCGTAATCCTGCGGTAGCCGGCGCGCTCTCCAGCGAGTAAAGTCATTGACATGAGCCAAACGCGGCAATTGCTGATCGTGGATGATGACGACGACTTGCGTCAGGCGCTCGTCGAACAATTGGCTTTGCATCCCGAGTTTCAGGTCCAGGCGGTCGAGACGGCGGGAGCGGCGCTTGAGACGGTCGCAACCACAACCCCCGACCTCATCATCATGGATGTCGGTCTGCCTGATCTCGACGGGCGCGAGGCAGTCAAGCAGATGCGCCGGGACGGGTATCGTCGGCCCATCATCATGCTGACTGCACACGATTCGGACGTAGACGCCGTATCCGGCCTTGATTCCGGCGCCAACGATTACGTCGGCAAGCCCTTCCGCTTCGTTGTGCTCCTGGCCCGTATCCGCTCGCAACTCAGGCAATATGAAGCAAGCGAGGATGCGGAGTTCCAGGTCGGTCCCTACACTTTCCGGCCCACTTCGAAGAACCTCGTCGACCCGCAGGGGGTCAAATTGCGGCTGACCGAGAAAGAAGCGGCGATCCTGCGTTATCTCCATCGCGCCGAACAACAGCCGGTGGCCCGCGAGACGCTGCTCAAGCATGTCTGGGGGTACAACGCCAACGTGACGACGCACACGCTCGAGACACACATCTATCGTCTGCGTCAGAAAATCGAGAACAATCCGGCCGAAGCGCAGCTTCTTGTCACGGAAGGCGGCGGGTACAAGCTTGTGGCGAGCGCGGCGGCCGGGGGCCGGGCGGAGTGACGCTCGACGACGAAGTCGCACGGCTCGGGCGGACACGCCCCTTCGACCTCCTTCCGCGCGAAGCCGTGCAATTGATCGCGTTCTCATGTGAAAAACGGCGTTTGAGGGCTGGCGAAGCCTTGTTCTTCGCCGGCGAAACCGCCGATTCCGGGTATTTCGTCCATTCGGGCGCGATTACGTTGCGCGAAGATCGAGCGGAGCCGAAAGCCGAGCGGCGCGTCGGCGCAGGCGCCCTCATCGGCGAGAGCGCCCTCTACGCGCCGACCGAACGCCACGTCAGCGCGCGCGCGGCCGAGGACTCGGTCGTGATGCGAATTCCGCAGGAGACGTTCTGCCGTGTTCTCGCGGAGTTCCCGGCCGGCGCCGAAAAGATTCGCGCCGCCCTTGCCGCGAGGATGCGCCGCCTGGTCGACGGGCTGGAAGCGACCCGCGTCAAATCCTTCGAAGGCTCACGCGCGCCGAGACCCCGGGCCGCACAGTGACCGCCGAGGCGTCGAACGCCCTTTCCTCGTTACGCGCTCCAACGTCCGAAGACATCGACGCGCTCGCCCGGACCGCATTCGAACGGCTCCCGGATTCATTCCAGCGGCTCACTGACGGTCTGGTCATTCAGGTCGTCGATTTCCCGGACGACGAGACGCTCAAGGAGATGGGCGCCGAGAGCGAGTTCGACCTCTTGGGCCTCTTTCACGGCCGCGGTCTTGCTCAGCGCGGCGCAATCGTC
>DATCEJ010000371.1:0-6557 GCA_036510135.1 Roseiarcus sp.
CCCTCGCCATGCAACCCCCGGAGCATGGCGATCCAATCGTCGCCCTGGATTGCAATCGACAGCGCCCGTGCTTCGTCCCGCCATATGACGTGACGCCAGGCGCGCGCGCCGACGGCCGCGAGCCATAGCCCAAACAGCAGCAGCCGGATCCAATCGACGGATCCGGCCGCCGCCCTCGACGCGACCCCCATCGTGTCGGGGTTGCGATCCGTTAGGCTTCCGGAAGTCTCGTACGCCGCTGTTGCGGAGTTCCGTACGTAACTTGGCGCTGAAATAGCGGGCATTTCTACGAGCGGGCTCGATTTATAAAGTTCTAATCGTTGTCCAGGGAATGGTAAAGGTAATCTACAGTATGATCCGTTAACACGAGCAGCGCGAATATAGTTGGGCCTCAAGTGTTCGGATCTGACCGATATGCTGGAAAATCAAAAAATTGCTGTCGTTCTCCCAGCCTACAATGTCGCGCGGACTTTAAAGCAAACTTATGACGAGATTCCCAAGCAGATCGTCGATGACGTCATTCTGACCGACGACGGCAGCGCCGACGAAACCATTTCGCTGGCCAAGTCGCTCGGCATTCATACGCTGGTCCACGACGCCAACCGAGGCTACGGCGGCAATCAGAAGACCTGCTACCGCGCGGCGCTCCAGCGCGGCGCCGATATCGTGGTCATGCTGCACCCTGACTACCAATATTCGCCGCGCCTCGTGCCCGCGATGGCGTCGATGGTCGCCTCCGGCGAATATGACGTGGTGCTAGGCTCACGCATGCTTGGCAGGGGGGCGCGCGCCGGCGGCATGCCCCTCTACAAATACATCTCCAATCGCGCGCTCACGCTGGCCGAGAACATCCTGCTCAGGCGGAAGCTCTCCGAGTATCACACCGGATATCGCGCCTGGAGCCGACGCGTCTTGCAAACGCTGCCGATGGACCGTTGCTCGGACGATTTCGTTTTCGACAATCAGGTCCTCGTTCAAGCGGTGCACTGGGGATTTCGTCTCGGCGAGATCTCGTGCCCCACCCACTATTTCCCGGAGGCGTCATCGATGGGGCCGCTGCGCAGCGCCGTCTACGGCCTCGGCGTTCTGGAAACGGCGGCGCGATACCGCTTGCACCATCTTGGGCTCCTCAATTGCAGTCTGATTGCGCCGGACGAGTCGACGCCATGCGCGCAAGTCTACGAATCCTCGTTGTCCTGATCCCGGCCTTCTCGGCCGCCTGGCTTGCGACAAGCCATCTGAGCCCTGACGCGTGGGCAGCCTTTGCTTCGCGGAACGAGGCGGCGCTGGCGCTCGCGCACAGATTCGAGAGCACGAGCTGGCTCAGTCTCGCAGGCCTGCAAGTCATCGCCGCGACGGCGGGAATCCTCCCGGCTTCGCTTGTCGGCATGGCGGCCGGCGCGCTCTTTGGCGTCGCGGACGGCTTTGCGCTCTCAGCCGCCGGCCTACTTTTAGGAGCGCTCGCGGCTTTCGGGCTCAGCCGTTCCACGCTACGGGCGTTCGTCGAACGCGTAATGGTCGGCGCGAACCGAATTCGCAATCTTGACGCGGC
This sequence comes from Roseiarcus sp., assembly GCA_036510135.1. GTDB lineage: Bacteria > Pseudomonadota > Alphaproteobacteria > Rhizobiales > Beijerinckiaceae > Roseiarcus. Next base: position 1,553 of record DATCEJ010000371.1, read on the forward strand.
GGTCGCTCGCGACGGCTGGCGACTGGTTTGTCTGTTGCGGGCGTCGCCGCTGATGCCCTTCGTCGCCACCAGCTATCTGCTCGGCTTGTCGGCGATCAGCTTGCGTGACTACATGCTCGGGACGCTGGCCGCGCTTCCCGCGTTGCTCGGCTATGTGTCGCTCGGCGCGTTTGCCCGGGCCGGCCTGTCCGCCTCGACCGGGGTCGCGCGGCCATTTGAATGGGCATTGCTGTCGTTGGGTTTTGCTGCGACGCTCCTGGCGGTTGCGCATGTCGGGGCGCTCGTCGCCAAAGTTGTGGGCGAAGGGGCAACGCCGCCCGCCTGACGCCGCGTGACCAAGGCGAAGAGAGCGCTGGCCGTGCGCGGCATGTTATCCTGCGCCGGGATGGCGGATCACAAAATGTTCATGTTCGGTTCAGTGGAACTGCGACATGAGAAGGAATGAGCTCGGCGATTCGCTTGGGCTGGGAGTGGGCCGGCGAAGTCGCCAGGGCGTCCAGAGTGGAGGAACAACGATGATCAGCAGATCTTTCAGGGTCGCGCTTTCGGCCTTTTTGTTTGCCGGCGCCCTTGGTCTGGCGTCGACCGGCCCCGTCCAGGCGCAAAGCATCATGAAGCAGTGCGGCGATGAGTGGAAGGCCGCCAAGGAGAACAACACCACCAACGGCATGAAATGGCCGGACTTCCTGAAGCAATGCCGCGTCCAGAAGGAAGGCGCGGCGGCGCCGGCCGCAGCTCCTGTCGCTAATCCTGTTTCCGTTCCCGCTTCTATCGCGCCGGCCCCGATGCAAACCTACCAGACGAAGCCAAAGCCGATGCAAGCCGCTCGCCCGACCGGCGCCGGCGAATTCAGCACGGAACTGCAAGCCAAGGGGCGCTGCCCCGGCGATACGGTGGTCTGGGTCAACACCAAGGGCAAGTCCCACACCTACCATTATTCGGGCTCCCGCTGGTACGGCACGACGAAGCAGGGCGCCTATATGTGCGAGGCCGACGCTGGGGCCGCCGGTTATCACGCGTCGAAGAGCAAGACGGAACAGCAGAAGCAGATGTAGTTCGGACAGGAGGCGCGCCGCGCACAGTTCGCGCGGCCGCCGTTCTGTTTACCTCGCGGGGGCTAAACTAGAGCGCGCTGCGTTGGGCTGGAATCGTCATCGCGAGGAGCGGAGCGACGTGGCGATCCAGGAGCCGCAGGGCGCCCTGCGTTCCTCTGGATTGCTTCGCTTCGCTCGCAATGACGATCGCTGTTCGACCCAAGTTCAACACGCTATAGTTGCCCGGCGAACGCTGCGGGCGGCTACTTTTCGTCGAGCGCGATCAGCGGGCGCCAATCCGGGTCCTGCGCGCTCTCGGCCAATTGGGTGAAGCGACGCAGGTTGTAGGAATAGAGGCCGCGAACCGCGGCGGGCGCGCGACCCGAGGCCTCCTTCGCCATCGAAATTGCGCCGGCAAAGTCCCGGTTCCGATACGCCGCCAGCATTGCCGCATGCAAACGGCTCAAGTCTGCAAAGTCGTCGCTCGCGGCGATCCCTGAATCTCCCGCCAACGCATAGAGACCAACCGGGCGCGTCTTGCCCTTGACCAGCACGGAATCGATCTCGAGCCAGGCGAAGGCGGGCGCCTCGGCGCGAACCGTCTCGCTGCCGATGATGTCGACCTCGAAAATCTTGCACGCGCCTTCCAGCCGCGAGGCGACGTTCACTTCGTCGCCGATCGCGGAATAGTCGAACCGGCGCAGCGAACCCAGATTGCCGACGCAGCATTCGCCTGAATTGAGCCCGATGCCGAAACGCACCGGCTTGAACGGACGTCCCTCGGACTCAGCGTTGCTGCGCCAGCCCTCGTTCAGCGCGACCAGCGTCTCGCGCATCTCCAGCGCCGATTCGACCGCATGCGCCGCATGATCGGGATCGTCGAGCGGCGCGTTCCAGAACGCCATGATCGCGTCGCCCATGTATTTGTCGATCGTGCCCTCCCGGTCGAGAATGGCGTCGGTCATCGGCGTCAGATATTGGTTGAGGAAGTGGGTGAGCTCAGAGGCGTTGAGCCCCTCCGAGATGGTCGTAAACCCTCGGATGTCGCAGAAAAGCAGCGTCAGTTCACGCTGCAAGCCGCCGAGCTCGAGCGCGCCAGGCTTTTCCGCCAGGCGCGCGACAACCGCGGGCGAGACGAACCGGCCGAAGGCCGAGCGGATCTCGCGCTCCTGATGGCGCTTCACCGCATAGAGCGTCGACACTCCCGCGAAATAGACCGCAGCGGCGGAAAACGCCGGATAGGTCGGCTCGATCAGAATTCCGTGCCGGGAAAAAGCAAACCAGCTCACCGCGACGATCGCTGCGAGCACGGCGCCATAGGCGAGCGCCGCGAGGTAGGGCCCCAGGAACCAGGTCGTCACCACGAGCGCCGCGCAGATGAGCGCCGTCGCCATCCATTCCGCGCTTGGCGCCCAATCCGGCCGCCTGAGTGTTTGGCCGCTCAGGAGCTGCTCGACGATTTGCGCATGCGCTTCGACGCCCGGCATCGCGGGGGACAATGGCGTGGCGACAATGTCCGAGAGCAGCGCCGCGGACGCGCCGAAGAATACGATCGAACCGCGAAGGTCGCTGAGATCCGCTCCCGGCTCGAGCGCCTTCCACGCCGGGATCGAGCGGCGTGGGTCAGATCGCGCGAAATAGACCCTGATGTCTCCTGACGCGTCGGTCGGGATTGTCAGGTCGCCGTTCCGAATCGCGAGGACGCCGTAGACTTGCCCGAACGCCGTTTCGCCGCTCGCGTTCGACGACTTGACGATATAGGTCGAGGCGCCCTGCGCGGTGCGCAACGCTTCCATCGCGAGGCTCGGCTGCAAAGCGCCATTCACATTGAGGATCAGCGGCACCCGCCGCACCACCCGGTCGGCGTCCGGCCGCCAATTGAGGAAGCCGACGCCGGCCGCGTGCTGCGCCAATTCGGGCACGGGCGACAGAAGGCCCGGATATGGCGTGAGGAACTTGGCGGCGTCGTCGCCGGCGGTGACGAATCCCGCCTTGGTGGAAGGGTTGGCGCCATTGGGCAGCTCGGAGACGAAGCTGCCAAGGACAACGGCTGCGCCGTCCATCGACCGCGCAAAGGCATCGTCGGGCGTGGCGCCCGGTGTCGCCGCGGCGTCGCCGCGGTCCTTTTCCGAGAACAGGAAATCGAATGAAATCGAGGCGACCCCGGCGCGTTTCAACGCATCGACAAGCGCCGCGAGGCGCTCCCGCGGCCATGGCCACTGGCCGAGCCGCTTGAGCGATTCGTCGTCGATCGCGACGATGCGGACCGGTTGGTCGAATGCATAAGGGCGCGGCTTCCAGCGCTGGTATTGGTCGAAGACCAGATTCTGCATGACCGCCCGTGCGGGCGCGCCCACGACTCCAGCGAGCAGCGCCAGCCCGCAAGCGGTCGCCGTGGTCAATGCGTAAAGTCTGGCCTCGTGCGCCCTTCGCATGTCGCCTTTGTCGCTTGTTGAGCCGCCAAGATCGAGGATAGGCCTCACTTGTCAAGCGGATGAGTCCGGACGGTCAGGGCGCTCGGCAAATTTCTCCCGGCTCGTCCGGTCCGAGCGGCCGCAAGAAGCGTTCGACGCCGAAGTCGACTGCGATCCGGTTGGCCTCGTGCCCGGGGTCGACCCCGTAGCGGCGCAGAAAGGCGTAGTAGGCGCCGGCGCGGAGGTCGACGGGCGCCGCATGCCTGACGGAGACCGAGCCGATGATTCCGACGCTGTTCGGTCCGAAGGCGGAGCGCACCGCCGGTCCCAGAAGGAGGTCGCTGCCCCAGCCGCTGACCGTTTCCGCGAACGCCCATTTCGCGCCTTCGAGCGCGCGCCGCGTCAGCGCCGGCGCCATGATCTCGACCGACGACACCCGCGTCACGCCGGGGCCGACGGAAGGTTTTTTCAGGAACGCATAGGCGGTGGCCGAATCCGAAGTGAGCGCCGGCTGCGCAAGGTCGAGCTTTTCGGCCATCATTGCGCGGAACAAAGCTTCGATGCCTTCGGCGCCAATTTCGACGTCGTCGTCGAGAAACAGGACCGCCTGGTAGCGCAAGAGCAGATCCGGCCTTAGCTCCATGAGTCGTCGAATGGAGGTGGTCTTGGTTCCGGCCTGAACAACAGCAATGTCGGCCTTCGGATCGACGTCGCTCTCGTGGTAGTAGTTGAGGAGAACGTCATAAGCACGCGGCTCTTCAAGGTAGGCTGCGTCGAACCCTCGACCACACTGAACGAAGACAAGCACGCTGCGGTCCGAATGGCCCGCCTCGCGTTCGATACGCAGTTGGCCATCGGCATAGAAGCGATCCTGGCGCGCTCGCAATTCTTGGCCGTTGAGCGGCGGCCCCATCTCACCCTCGCTGAGCGTGCGGTCGAAGACCCGGAGGGATGCTTCTTCGAGCGATCGAGGTTTCACGCCGCGCGTGATGTCGCGGACGAATTCAACATCGATATCCGCCCGCGGACGCCGGCCGGCGCGCAGTCCGTGCTCGAGAAAGTGCAGGAACGGATGGGGGTGGGTCTGCGACCAGTCGGGATTCTGCGACGCGTACCAGCCGTGGTCGAATTCGGCGGAAGGGGAGGGCGCATTGGGTTCGGAGCGGGCAAGATAGGCCTCGAGCAAGCCTCCGCTCGCGTCTCGCGCGATGTTCGCATGAGTACGGAAGAATCTCGGATCGAAGAAGGCGTTCGGGCGGTAGCCGCGGCTCTCCCCGATCAGCGCGTAATGCAGCGGCGCGAACGGCGCCGCGAAATGGCTGAGCAGGCGTCGCCGCGCGTAGAGGCGCGCCCAGAAGGCTCGTCGGCTTCTCTCGGCAAGCCCAGTTGGAAGACCCATGTCAGGCCTATAGTTTCGCCCGGTCGGTCGGGCAACTGCGGGTCTCGCTAGCGCGGCGCCGTCGGGCCAAAGATGGTTTCGAACGCCGCCCGCAGGCCAACGTCCACCTGCGCCATGGTCACGCGGCGCCCGAGGTCGGCGAGACTGGTGACGCCATA
>DATCEJ010000372.1:0-5593 GCA_036510135.1 Roseiarcus sp.
GCCGCAGGTGCTGGCAGGGGTGCTGGACATCGACGCCTCGCGCAAGGCGGCGCGCTTCGTGCGCTTCTGCGACTGCTTCAACATTCCGATCATAACCTTCGTCGACGTGCCCGGCTTTCTGCCCGGCACGGCGCAGGAATATGGAGGCCTCATCAAGCACGGCGCGAAGCTCCTGTTCGCCTATGCGGAGGCCACAGTGCCGAAGGTCACGATTATCACCCGCAAGGCGTTCGGCGGCGCCTATGACGTCATGGCCTCCAAGCATTTGCGCGGCGACATCAATCTTGCCTGGCCGACGGCGCAAATCGCCGTCATGGGCGCCAAGGGCGCGGTCGAAATTATCTTCAGGTCTAAGCTCAACGATCCGGCAAAGATCGCTGACAGAACAAAAGAATACGAGGACGCGTTCCTGTCGCCTTTCGTTGCGGCCGAGCGCGGCTATATCGATGAAGTGATCATGCCGCACGCGACCCGCAAGCGCCTGTCACGCGCGCTCGCCATGCTGCGCAACAAGAAGCTCGAGAATCCCTGGAAGAAACACGACAACATTCCGCTGTGAGGCGCGGACTCTCGGGCGCTGCGATCCCGCCCCGAAACGGCGATACGAGACTCGGGGGTCCGGCTATCCGCCGACGAATCCCGTTAGGATTTCTTGCCGGGCGCCTGCAACGCCTGCCCGCTCCCGCCTTGAGACTTCTTGTACTCGGAAACTGAACTTTTCGGTTTGTCGGACTTTGGCTTCTTGCCTTCTTTGTTGCTCTTCATTTGACCCTTCGCCATGGTTTTCCTCCTGTGGCCCTCGGCCGCGCCTTTGATTGTGACATAAGTGGCTGAGTCCCGCCATCGTCGTCGCTTCGGAAGGGCGCGGCGACGACTGACTGCCGGAAGCCACGCCGAAGGGTCAGATTAAAAGGACGCGCCGAGCGGCGCTCCTCAGCCGTCACGGCGCCAGTGGCGCCCCTCGCCGCGCCCCATGGACCCACGGAAAAGCACGGCGAACCGGCGCTTCTGGCCATCGTCCAGGCTGTCGTAGAGGGGCTTCGCGGCCGCGGCCAGCTTCTGCAGGTCGGCGGCGCGCGCGCTTAGCCTCTCGGAAGCGCGGGCGAGGCGGTCGACCGGGTCGATTACCGCGTCCCCATCCTGATTGTCGTCACGGCGCTCACGCCACGCGGCAAAGCGCTCGACTCTTTGCTTCGCGAGAGCGCGCATCGCCGATTCGAGCGGCGCCCAATTCTTCTCCTGTTCGGCATTCAGTTCGAGGCCGGCCTTGAGCGCGGCGATGCGCGCGTCAAGAAAGGCGGCCCGATCCACGGGGGTGAAACGTCCACCGTGCTCGTCGCGCTGCGCGGAATCGTCCGCCACGGCGAAGCTGCCGCCGATGAACGGCGTCAAAGTCACCGCGGCAGCCAGGGCGATCGCCGAAAGCGTTGTTTTCATGGAACGAATCTCCCCATCATGCGTTCCCAGACAACGCGAACGCTTTGAGCGCCGCGTGGAGGTCCAATAACAAGGGCGTGAGGACTTCCTTAATCGTTCGTCAACGCGGCTTTCATCTTCGTGAAACCATGCCCCTTTGCTGAAGCTTAACTGTGCCAACACGCTCTTCATCACGTTACCCCCGGATTCACCTGCGAGAAAACATTGGGGCGCAGGGTCGCCCCGTATCCGGACCCGTCGACACAGTCGGCGGACCGGAGAGGGTGCAGGTGCGTATGATGGCTTTCGCGATCGACAGGAGCCGGACGATCATCAGCGCGATGATTCTTGGCCGCCGTGTGACGGCCCAGGACGTCGCCTGGTTGAAGCGGGAAGTGTTCGCCAATCGCGAAGTCTCGCGCGAATCCGCCGATGAACTGTTCGCCGTGGTCCGCGCCGAGATGGATAATGCGCCTGAGTGGAAAGAGTTTTTTGTCGACATGATCGCCGAACACGTCGTCCGGCAGGCCGACCAGCCGGGCGTGGTCAGCGACGAGCGAGCCGTCTGGCTTCTGGCCCATGTCGACGAATGCAAGTCGGTTGAGGCCCTGGCTGCGCTGGTCAATGTCTGTGCCGAGGCGCATCGCGCGCCCGACTGGTTCGTGGCCGCGGTCAAGGCGCGAGCCGCCTCACGTGGGCCCGGCGCCGTAGCCGCGCTTCGCGCGACGGCCCGATAGCCTTTTCCCCTATCGCCGAAGCGCCTTGCGGCCGCCGAAGGCGCGCGCTATCGGAGTGCAGCGGCCCGAGAGGCGCCAAGGCGCCGGGCCGCGATCGAGGGGTTTGTCTCGGCATGACCAAAGCTCTAGCATCGCTGGCGGCCATCGCGCTTTTCGGGCTTAGCGTCGTCGGTGAACCGAGTGCAGCCAAAGCTCAGCCCTACGGCTACCCGCCCGAGCGGGTCGATTGGAAAGTCGGCCCCGGCTACTTTGGCTTCAGTGGGTATCCGTGGCCCGGACCGCCATTCGCTTGGCCGGATCTCAGGCCGACTTATGGCTGCTACTTCACCCGCGCGCGAGTGAAGAACGCGTGGCGAGAGGTCGAAGTCTGCTCCTGAACTGGCCGCCCGCCGCGCTCCCTTGGCCAACAGCGGGTGTCTGGCATTGTTTACCCGCTTCCGACGTTCCAATAGAAACGACTGTTAAAGGAAAGCGGGGCGCTTTTCTCGCAAGGGCGCGATGTTCAAGACAATCCTGATCGCCAACCGCGGCGAGATCGCCTGCCGAATCATCAAGACGGCGCGCCGCATGGGCATCAGGACCGTCGCCGTCTATTCCGAAGCGGACAAGGACGCGCTGCATGTCGAGATGGCGGATGAAGCGGTCCTGATAGGGCCGGCCGCCGCGGCCCAGTCCTATCTCGCAATCGACAAGATCGTCGCCGCCTGCCTCGAGACAGGCGCCGAGGCGGTCCATCCGGGCTACGGCTTTCTCTCGGAGCGCGCGGCGTTCGCGCATGCGCTCGCCGAGGCGGGGATCGTTTTCATCGGCCCCAATCCCAAAGCCATCGAGGCGATGGGCGACAAGATCGAATCGAAGAAATTCGCCAACGCGGCCAAGGTTTCGACCGTCCCCGGCCATCTCGGCGTGATCGAAACGCCAGAACGCGCGGCTGAGATCGCTGACGAGATCGGCTATCCGGTGATGATCAAGGCTTCTGCTGGCGGCGGTGGCAAGGGCATGCGCATCGCCCACTCCCGCAAGGAAGTCGCGGAAGGGTTCGCCCGCGCCCGCTCCGAGGCGAAATCCTCTTTCGGCGACGACCGTGTGTTCGTCGAGAAATTCATCGTCAATCCGCGCCATGTCGAAATCCAGGTGCTGGGCGACAAGCACGGGAACGTCATCTATCTCGGCGAGCGCGAATGTTCGATCCAGCGCCGCAACCAGAAGGTGATCGAGGAAGCGCCTTCGCCGTTGCTCGACGAAGCAACGCGCAAGCGGATGGGCGAACAGGCGGTCGCGCTCGCCAGGGCGGTGCAGTACGATTCCGCCGGCACGGTCGAGTTCGTCGCGGGCCAGGACCGCAGCTTCTATTTCCTCGAGATGAACACCCGCCTGCAGGTCGAGCATCCGGTGACCGAACTCGTGACCGGCGTCGACCTGGTCGAGGCAATGATCCGCAGCGCCGCGGGCGAGCCTTTGCGCCTCAAGCAGGCCGATGTGAAGCTAACCGGCTGGGCGGTCGAAGCCCGTGTCTATGCCGAGGACCCAAGTCGCGGCTTCCTGCCCTCGACCGGAAGGCTCACGCGCTATCGCCCGCCGGTTGAAGGAACGCATGACGGTGTTACCGTGCGCAACGACACCGGCGTGTTCGAGGGCGGGGAGATCTCGATCCACTACGATCCGATGATCGCCAAGCTCGTCACCCACGCGCCCGACCGGCTTGGCGCGATCGCTGCGCAAGCGACCGCGCTCGACGCCTTCGTCATCGACGGCATCCGGCACAACATCCCCTTTCTGTCAGCGCTGATGCAGCATCCGCGCTGGCGTGAGGGACGGCTCTCGACTGGCTTTATCGCCGAGGAATTTCCTGACGGATTTCATCCCCTTGTCGCCGAGGGCGAGACCGGGCGCCGTCTGGTCGTGGCCGCGGCGATGATCGACCATACGCAGAACCTGCGAAAGCGGCATATTTCCGGGCAGTTGCGCGACCCTGAGCAGATGCGCTTCGAGCTCAAGCGGGTGGTCGCGATTGGCGCCGCCCGTGTCGAACTCGAGATCGAGCCCCGCATGATTGGCGTCGCGATCGTGTTCGCGGATGGCCGCAAGGTTGAGGCGCATTCGGACTGGAAGCCGGGCGATCCTCTGTGGCGTGGCGCCATCGACGGCGCTGACATCGCCGTGCAGGCGCGCCCGACCCTCAACGGCTATGCGCTCTCCCATGCCGGCGTCGCCGTCGACACGCGCGTCTACACCCGGCGCGAGGCTGAGCTCGCGGCGCTGATGATCGAGCACAAGGGCGCCGACGGATCGCGTTTCCTGCTCTGCCCGATGCCAGGCCTCGTCAAGGCGATCGCGGTCAAGGTCGGGCAGGAGGTCAAGACGGGAGAGCAGCTCTGCATCGTCGAGGCGATGAAAATGGAGAACGTGCTGAACGCCGAGCGCGACGCCATTGTGAAGGCGATCCTGTGCAAGGAAGGGGATTCCCTCGCCGTCGACGCCATGATCATGGAGTTCGCATGAGCGACCGCAAGCTGATTTCCTCGGGCTCGCCGTTCGAAAAGGCGAATGGCTATTCGCGCGCCGTCGTCACGGGCGATGAGGTCCATATCGCCGGCACGACCGGCTACGACTATGCAAAAATGACGATGCCCGAGGACGTCGCCGAGCAGACCCGCAACATCTATGCGACCTTCGCCAAGGTGATGAAGGAGGCCGGCGGCGACCTTGCCGATATCGTGCGGTTGCGCACTTTCGTCACCGACGTCTCTTATTGCGAGCCGGTGGTCACGGTGCAGGGCGAGGTCTTCGGGGCGATCCGCCCGGCGGCGACGATCGTCGTCGTCTCGGCGCTCCTAAAGCCGGAAATGAAGGTGGAGATCGAGGCCGACGCCCGGCTGAGGCGAACGGGGGCCTCGCGATAGCGCAATGGGTCGCTGGGTTGCGCGGCGCTGCTTCCACGATCATATCACATACTATATCTGTTATAATATCGCCTGGACGCGCGAACGCGAAAAAAAGAGGGACGGAACTAAAGCGGGTCGTAAGCCACTGAAATCATTAGGCCGCGCCGGTAAAACGCCGGTTAAGCCAAGCTCGCCGCTCACGTCCGCTCTGCCGGATCGATTGAATCGGGACGCGCCGAGAGCGGCGCGCCGTCCTATGGCGCGACTGTAATCTCTCCCGTCATGTTGGGGTGAAACCGGCAGAAGTACTCAATTGCGCCGGGATGGGCCAACGTCACCCGGCCCGTCCCCTTTGCTGGTATGGTCACATCCCAATCCTTGTTTCTCGCCGTCGCCGTGTGGACGACAAAATCGCTGCTCGCCCATTCGATCGTGTCGCCGACATGCGCCGAAATCCTGGGCGGATCGAAATTCATCTTGTCGATCGCGACGCGGATTGTTTCGCCCGCGATCGCGGGCGAACTCAGCGCGAGAGCGGCCAGAAGGGCGAGCCCG